>JAUZOF010000485.1 GCA_030706585.1 Bacteroidota bacterium | reverse complement strand
GCTTTTGTGCTGTTACAACTGCTTACACCTGAAGCTGAAAGTAACGTGGTGGTTTTGCTGGTAGAAGGAACCCACTTGGTAATCGAAGTACCATCGAGCAACTCATCCTGTAAGTCACCATCCCAGTAAATTCTGAAATTCACAGACGGTCTGCTGGAAGAGAGCATTACTCCTTTACAGGAAAATACACCGATTGAAGTGCCGGCAGCATTTTGATTTGTACTCCACATCTCAAATCCGCGTGAATTCGGGTCAATATCCGCAGCTGTTCCACGTCCGTTATCAGCTGCAACAGCGCCGCTCCAGATGATTTCTCCGGTACGGGCGTCATGCATCTCAAAACCTTTGGAAAAAGCAGCAGATTCTTCATGAACCTCCCACACTTCCAGACCTGCCCGGTCAGGGTCCAAATCGGATACATGCATAGCGTCACCATGCCCCAGACCGGTACGGTACAAGAGTGTACCATCATCATTTATAGCACAGGAGCCATAGATAATCTCATCTTTTCCATCACTATCCACATCGGCCACGCTGAGGTTGTGATTTCCTTGTCCGTATGCTCCCACGCCTGAAGTAGTTCCCGAATCGTAAAACCAGCGTTGAACCAATTTTTTATCTTTAATGTCATAAGCAGCCAGTGTGGCGCGTGTGTAATACCCCCGACACATGACTACACTTGGATGTACGCCATCGAGATAGGCAGTACAGGCTAAAAAACGGTCAGAACGATTGTAGTAGCTATCACCCCAGGATGAAGTAGAACCACGTTGCGGATTATAAGCCACGGAGTTCAGTTCAGCACCGGTTTTTCCATCAAACAAAGTCAGATATTCTGAACAATTCTGGATGGTTCCCAGCATTTTCGAACCACTTAGCTGGGTTGTATCCATGTTGCGGTAGTCAGCATTAGGACTGTCGCTACCCATAATGACATATTTGCCTTTACCGTCAATTGTTCCCGGTGCTGTACGGCATACTACTTCGGCCAATCCGTCTCCGTCATAGTCGAATACCTGAAACTGGGTGTAATGAGCTCCGGCGCGGATGTTTTTACCCAAATCGATACGCCAGAGTTGGGTGCCGTTTAATTTATATGCATCGATATAGACATTCCCCGTGATACCGTAGTATGAATTGTCCTGAGAATTGGTCGGATCCCATTTCACGATGATTTCATATTCACCGTCACCGTCCACATCACCCACGCTGCAATCGTTGGGCATGTATCCATACGGCTGGCCCTTAGGAAAACTTCCGGTGGCCGTTTTCCCGGTACTTCCGTATTTGTTGGGAGGAGTAACACCTGAAGCGGGGCGGTTAAGTTTAATGCTTTTGTATTGTTGTGTCCAAGGGGTGACTGTTGTGACTCCGATAGTGTCTTCCACTCCATTCAGAACGGGAACGACACGGTAACTGCTTGTCGTGGTTCCACTGGCGTCTGTATAGTTTGTCGAGGTGGTAACAGGCGCAGAGGTAATCAGCGTATTATTCCGGTAAATGTTGAATCCGACGTTGGGATTATCCGTCCCCAGGTAGCGCCAGCTCAGGTAAACTCCGCTAGTGACTTTAACCGCAACCAATCCGCGATTGAGGTATTCCATCTGCCGGGTAAGAGCGTTTACCGAAATGGCGGATAAAAGTAAAATAGCAATAATCAGAAAATGAGATTGACTTGTTTTCATGCGTATTAGTGGTTAAAAATGGTATGGCTGATTGTCCGAATTTTAATTTCTGCCAGACTTTTAATGGTTGTCAAAGTTATTGGGGAATCAATCAACGAAGGTGGAATATTTGATTGATTAGATGTAAATATTGATATTTAAGGTGTTCTGAAGTGTTCTGATACGATTCGGGGATTCAGATAATAATTGAAGGTGGATGAAATAGCCGTTTTTCACTAAAAGCCATTAGGAGTGATGGTTTCTACAAATTAAATCTTATTTTTGCCGCAAATTTTCATGCAATGCAAAAGTTATTATCGTACCCGTTATCCATTATTACCTATTTGTTCTTTTTGATTTTCATCTGTATTTTCCATCCAATCCAATGGGTTTGCTTCAATCTCTTTGGCTATCAGGCGCATAAAAAGAGTGTCGATTACCTTGGATTTTTCCTGTTGAAAATCTTGTATTTCACCGGAGCAACCGCTAAAGTGGAGAATCTGGAACTGATTCCAGAAGGAAAGCCATTGATAATTGTAGCCAATCATCAGAGTGTTTACGATATTGTCGGTTTTGTGTGGTTGTTTCGTAAATGTCACACCAAATTTGTCAGCAAAATAGAGTTGGGAAAAGGCATTCCAAGCATCTCCTATAACCTGAATCACGGCGGTTCGGTGCTGATTGACCGCAAAGATCCGAAACAGGCTCTTCCTGTTTTGAAGAAAATGGGCGAATACATTGAAAAGAATAACCGGGGGACTGTCATTTTCCCTGAAGGTACCCGCAGTAAGACCGGTAAACCCAAAGTCTTTGCCCCGAATGGAGTGAAGATTCTCTGCAAATATGCACCCAGCGCTTATGTTGTACCGGTGACCATCAATAATTCCTGGAAACTGTTCCGTTACGGCGGATTTCCTTTTGGATTGGGTTGCCAGTTGAAATTCATCGTGCATCCTCCGATGAAGGTGAGCGAATGGGATTTCAACGAGATGTTTGAAAAAACAGAACAGGCGGTTGTCTCTAAAATCGAATATTAAGTTTGTCGTATAAAAAAAGAGGAAGCGGTTTCATCTCATTTGGATGAAACCGCTTCCTCTTTTTTAGCCCGTAAATTCTCTTTTTACTTTTGTTCCTGATTGTATTTTCTGACTTGCACCAACTTTAGCTTTCCATCAGGCATCATGTGGGCGTCGCAGACTTTAAACTCAAACGTCTTTTCCCCGCTTTTAATGGTTGCTTTGATTCTCCAGATTTCTACCCCGATGCTGGTAAACTGTTTTACTTTGTCAATGTTGGCCAATTGTGCATTTGCCCAGTTTATTCCCTGCTTTTCTGCGGCCTGTTTAAGATCGGAGTAGCATTGATTGACATTGATGTCCATGCTCTGCCAGGCAACGACCAGATCTTCTTTACCAAGAGTGCGTTCTTTCTCTTTCTTTATCTTCTGCCCGTCAAGTCCCATTTGGATAAATTCGGGTTCGGTCAGGAACAGGGCATGGAATGCTGAAGTATCGTTCTTTTGATACGCCTGGATAACGGACTTAACCAGGGTTTCGGAAACCGCTCTTTCTTCTTTTGATATACAAGATGAAAGAACGAGTAAAGCAAACAGTGAATAAATTAGTCGTTTCATAGTGTGTGTATTTGCCCGCAAAATTATTAAAAAAGAAAACATCAGAATTCTTTATCCGGTATTGTTTTCTTGAATTTCCAGCTATCTGTGAATATTTATCGACTAAAAAAGACTGATTTGTGAACTTCTGAAATAGTATTAAGTAGTACTTTTGGGTTCGAATAATTTCACCCAAATCAACACACAACCACTATGAAAAAACTATGGGTTCTTGCCTTAGCAGCATTGTTTATGGCAGGAAACATTTCGGCGAAACCGAAAACTAAAGCTCCCTCTGAGAAAGAG
>JAUZOF010000484.1 GCA_030706585.1 Bacteroidota bacterium | reverse complement strand
TAAATCGTTTTCCTACCTCTGAAATGCCCGTGACCAGAAGTGCGGTTAAAATGATTTTGATCAGGATTCTTATCATGCTACTTTGTGAATCTACGTGCCCTTTGTATTTTAGTGGTGGTTATTATTTCAGTTTTTCCTTCAAATAATAACCCGTATAGGATTCCTTGCAAGCCGCTAACTCTTCCGGGGTACCAGCGCAAACGAGGTAACCTCCTTTGTCGCCCCCTTCCGGGCCAAGGTCGATGATGTGATCGGCACATTTGATTACGTCCAGATTATGCTCGATGATAATCACCGTGTGTCCTTTTTCAATCAGGGCATTAAAAGCTTTGAGCAGCGTCTTTATGTCGTGAAAGTGAAGTCCGGTGGTCGGTTCGTCGAAAACGAAGAGCGTCGGTTCGCTTTTCTCTCCGCTGAGGAAGAGGGCCAGCTTCACCCGTTGGTTTTCACCACCCGAAAGGGTAGAAGAGGATTGTCCCATCTTCACATAGCTCAGACCGACATCCAATAACGGTTGCAGACGTTTGATGATTTTCTTCTCAGTAGAACTGGTTCCCTGGCTGAAGAATTCTACCGCTTCGGCAACGGTCAGTTCGAGAATGTCGAAGATGTTTTTGCCGCGGTACTCCACATCGAGCGTGTCCTGCTTGAAACGTTTTCCATGACAGGCATCGCATTCCAGCGTCAGGTCGGCCATAAACTGCATCTCTACTGTAATTGTTCCATCTCCTTTACACTCTTCGCAGCGTCCGCCTTCCACATTGAAGGAGAAGTGAGCCGGAGTATATCCCATCTGTTTGGCCAAAGGTTGGTCGGCATAGAGTTTGCGGATTTCGTCGTAAGCCTTCAGATAGGTGGCGGGATTGGAACGTGAAGATTTTCCAATCGGATTTTGATCGACGAATTCAATACCTTTGAGCAAATGCAGATCGCCCGACATTTCAGAGAAGATGCCACTCTTCTCACCACTAGGTTCAAAATAATTTTGTACCGCTTTGGAGAAAACATCTCGGATCAGCGATGATTTACCCGAACCACTCACCCCGGTGACGAGCGTCATCACGTTGAGTGGAAACTTCACGTCGATTCCTTTCAGGTTATTCTGTGCAACGCCTTTCAGTTGAATAAAATTATTCCACTTGCGGCGGTATTTGGGGAGTTCTATCTGGTCCTCACCGGTCAGGTAGCGTACGGTGTAGCTGTTGGAGGCCTTTTGCAGGTCGTTCACATCGCCCTGATAAACTACTTCACCACCCAAACGTCCTGCATCGGGGCCGATATCGATGATGTAATCGGCGGCACGGATGATTTCTTCGTCGTGCTCTACGACAACTACTGTGTTACCCATTTTCTGGAGTTTTCTCAATACGTTTATGAGTAAGTCCGTGTCGCGGGAATGCAGGCCGATACTTGGCTCGTCGAGGATATAAAGTGATCCTACCAGTCCGCTGCCGAGTGAAGTTGCCAGGTTGATCCGTTGGCTTTCACCACCGGATAAGGTAGCCGAAAGTCGGTTGAGCGTCAGGTAGCTCAGCCCGACATCCAACAGGAACTGAATGCGGTTGTTGATCTCTGTGAGCAGACGTTTGGCCACGATCTGATCGTGCTCGTCCAGTTGCAGTTGGTCGAAGAACGTCTTTAGTTCAGAAATGGGCAATTGCACCAGATCGGTAATCGTTTTCCCTCCGATTTTGACATACATTGCCTGAGGTTTCAGGCGGCTGCCTTTGCAGTCGGGACATGTTGTTTTACCACGGTAGCGGGCCAGCATCACGCGGTATTGTATCTTGTACTGGTTTTCTTCCAGCATTTTGAAAAAGCTGTGAATGCCACCGAAGTAGTTGTTGCCGTTCCAAAGTAACTCTTTCTCCGAATCAGAAAGTTGGTAATAAGGACGGTGGATCGGGAAGTCAAACGCATTGGCGTTAAAGACCAGCTCATGCTTCCATTCGCTCATCTTTTCACCTTTCCAGCACACTACGGCATCTTCATATACAGAGAGGGCTTTGTTGGGGATCACAAGGTCTTCGTCGATACCGATTACCTTGCCGAACCCTTCACAGCGCGGACAGGCACCAGCCGGACTGTTGAAGCTAAACATCAGGTCGTTGGGCTCTTCGAAAGTGACGCCGTCAGCCTCGAAGCGTTTAGAGAATTGTACCTGCTCTTCGCCATTTTCCCCATAAAACTTCACCAGGCAGCTGCCGTGTCCTTCAAAGAAGGCAGTCTCGACAGAATCGGTCAGGCGGCTGATAGTGTCTTTGTCCGATGATGCGGAGAGGCGGTCGATCAGCAGCAACAGGTTATCGGATTGGAGAGCCTCCGGATCTTTCAGCGCATCCTCTATGCGAAGGAAGCTGCCATTGAGCTCCAGACGGTTGAATCCCTGCTTCATTAGCACATCCAGATGCTGTACGATGTTGCGGTCTTCAGGAAGATGGATTTCGCAGAAGACTGCCAGTCGGGTTCCTTCGGGATAGGAAAGCATTTTCTCCACTACATCTTCTGCCGAATGTTTTTTGACGATTTCACCGGTGACAGGCGAATAGGTCTTGCCGATGCGGGCAAAAAGCAGCCGCAGGTAATCGTAAATCTCGGTAGAAGTACCCACCGTAGAGCGCGGATTTCGGGTATTCACCTTTTGCTCGATGGCAATCGCCGGTGGGATGCCTTTGATGTAGTCACATTCGGGCTTGCTCATGCGACCCAGGAACTGGCGCGCGTAGGAGGAGAGACTCTCCACGTAGCGGCGTTGTCCTTCGGCGTAGAGGGTGTCGAAGGCGAGCGATGATTTACCCGAACCCGAGAGTCCGGTAATCACCACCAGCTTGTTGCGGGGGATTTCCACGTCGATATTCTTCAGATTATTGACGCGGGCACCTTTGATATAAATGGATTTATTATCGGTCATGATCAAATTGCCAGATTTTGAGCCGCAAATTTACACCATTATTTCCATTTGGCTTTGAACGGCAGGGGAAAAGCGGGGTGGGGGAACATCTTTTAAGGGGCGAAAAATGACAATACATTCCTGACACCTTCAGCTAAAGGCCAACGGCAGTGCATATCCTTAGCGACATCCCCTATTTTTACTTCCTGACTAACGTATCCAGCGTCTCCCGCAGAATCCGCACCTCCATCTCCAGCTCTTTGATGTGTTCGTTAAGTGTTGCAATTTCAGCGGTGGCCGGGTTTACAGTTGCCGGTTCGGCGTGAGGCAGTTGATCGGCAATTTCGCGGAAGAAGTTGTATTGAAGCACATTTGAGAGGTCAAGCAGCCGTTGCACCTGCATAAACTCACTGTCAAGCATAAAATGGATGGATGACGGCTTCATGTGAAGCATACGGGCCAGCTCGGATTTGGAAATCCGTCTTTGGGTCATCTCGCGGTTGATCAATTTGCTGGGATTAATCTTTTCCATAGTTGTTGTTTGTTTTCAGGTAAATAGTTTCGTTCCTCTCCAGATACATTATCGGAGCTTTATGATGTAGCTAAGATAGTCATTTTGATGAGAGTATCTATATTCTTATATAGTAAATATGAAAAAGTTTTCTTTGGATAATCAGAGAATTATATTTAAAGCCTATT
>JAUZOF010000483.1 GCA_030706585.1 Bacteroidota bacterium | reverse complement strand
AGAGTCAATAGCTGAGCCTCAACCGAAGTATTTTGGGTAATCAGGTATTTTTCAAACAGGCAACCGAAATTGAACCGGTCGATTTTGAGTGAATCTTCAATTAATGCCAACGCTTCATCTTCTTTGCCCCAATGACGGAGAATCGCAGCTTTCAGGTGACGGGCACGGTGGTTGTGCCAGTTGCGGATCAGCGATTTGTCCACTTCATAAAGCGCATCTTCAATACGTCCTCCAATCAGGGAAAGTTGAGCCAGTGAATAGTAGGCCGCATCCTGCCAGGCAGCATTCCAGCAGGCTTTGTAGAATGATTCGTAAGCCTCCTCGTTTTTACCCGTAAACTTCAATGCAAGTCCGAGGTTGTACAACGGTTCGCCATCATACGGATTTGGATTGCGGGTGGTCAGTGTCTCAATCGCACGACGATAGTATGGAATTGCATCGGTAAATTTCCCCTTGCGGAAAAGCCAGAGCCCCATCGCATTGTTGCAGCGGGCATCGGACGGGTCGCGGCGCAAAGCCTCCTGATAGTAATCGGTAGCTTTATAAGTAGCATGACGGTATTGCTCGATGTGCAAACCATTCAGGTAAAGCTGCTCATTGGTCTGAATATCTTTCGGGGCTAATGCCGGTTTAGCTGCCTCCGGTACGGTTTTGATTTCATCTTTTTCAGGCGTCCAGCTAAGGATTTTCTTGCCATTCTCCGCATAAACGGTTACGGTTAGTTCCTGATAGGAAATGTCATTCAAAGCAATTATTTTCTCATAGACATTTTCAGGAGAAAGTGTTTGAATCTGTTCCAGCAGGACAGTATCCTGACTTTTCAGCATAATCTTCACATTGTCCAGTTTACGGGTGGCAAACAGTTTCAATACTGCTTTTCCATCCTCTTCTTCCAGATTAAGCAAAAGGTCAACGCATGCATTTTTCACCACACCAAGTTCTCGATACGGCATGAAATTCTGCACGAATGTCTTCTCCTCGTAAGGCTGTAACCACGAAAAGTCCGGTTGATTGTCGGTAAACATACCGGTCATCAATTCAATGTACGGACCATCGCTATCCGTGAGGTTGCGGTCCCAGGCACATCCGAAGTCTCCATTTCCCCACGTCCACTGTTTTTTACCCGGGGAAATGTGGTGATTGGCCACATGCAGCACGCCTGCACGAGTGTCATTTTCATATCCGCCCACGAAGTCGTATTTTGATTTAATGGCCATGTACGAAGTGGGAACGGGGATATTTTTGTAACGGGAAATGTCCACGCCGGCAGAATAATCCATCTTGTAATAGACTCCTGTAGCAATCGGGAATTTCGACACATCACGTTTACCGTGGTCGAATACGGCATTGACATCCGGCGGGAAAACGGATTGGTAATCGTCATTTACACACACTGCGGGATTGGCCCACCAAAGGAATGTCTGCGGAACCGGTGTCGGATTGAAAAGCTTTCCCTGAATCTCAAGCACTGCCCGTCCCGGACGAAGGGTAAATCCGGCAGAGCCTTTCTGATGGAACATGCGCTCCTGCTCATTTACCCAAACAGTAGCACTTCCGTCTTCATGTTGCTCGATGGTGTAATCCACCGGCAGATAGGTGCTCGGGCGGTGGTGTTGCGGCCAGTTGAACTCCAGTCCACCGGAAATCCACGGGCCGGTAAGTCCCACCAAAGCGGGCTTAATTACACTGTTGTAGTAGATGAAATGGCGCTCTTTGATTTTATCGTAAGCCATCTGCACACGCCCGCCAAGCTCCGGCAGAATCATGATTTTCAGGTATTCGTTTTCGAGGTAAACGGCATTCCACGCTTTATCGATCTTCTCATCGGCAATCTTTTCGACTACCGGATAGGGATAAACCACTCCGCTACTGCCCTGATAAACGCGTTTTTCGAGAAACATCGGATTCTTCTCGGGTTCTCCGATTTCGTATGTGGGGATAATAACTACTTCTTCCCAAACTTTGACCATGATATATTTAGATTTGATTTTTTCGTGTTATTAAAAGGGATAATAATCGCACCCCGATAACCTGTCAGCGTGCTTGCACCTGACAGCGTTAAGACGTTTATTTCACTAACTCCTTCTCCAGCTCTTCCAGCGATTTGCCTTTTGTCTCCGGTAATCTTTTGCGGATAAACAGGAATCCCGACAGACAGATGAAACCGTACAACCAGAATGTTCCCGAAGCGCCAAGGCCTTTATTCAGCAAAGGAAAAGTATAGGTGAGGATAAAACAGGCACTCCACAAAGCAAACGTAGCGACCGCCATAGCTGCACCGCGCACTTTGGTGGGATAGATTTCGGAGAGTATTACCCAGGTAACCGGAGCAAGGGACATCGCATAACAACCGATGGCAATGACCACTAATAACAACAGTGGCCAACCTGTCACAGAGAAATGGTAGAGGATACCCATCACGGCAAAGATACCGATCAGACCTCCCGACCCCATCAGCATCAAAGCCCGGCGACCAAGCCGGTCTACCGTGTACATGGCGAGTAAGGTAAATACCATGTTGGCCAGCCCCGTCACCACGATATTGAAGAGCACGTCAGACAATCCGTAACCCGCTGCTGCAAATATCTCCTGCGCATAGTTGAAGATTACATTGATGCCGCACCATTGCTGTAACACGGCCAGTACAACGCCAATCGTCAGCACATTCCACATGCGGGGATGAAAGAGTTGCTTCAGTCCACCGGCTTCAGGGGTGGTTTGTTCAGCATCATGAATCTGTTTCAGTTCGGCTTTGGCATATTCCTCACCACCAATGCGGCTGAGTATTTCACCCGCTTTATCTTCTTTATTCCGGATAGCCAACCAGCGTGGACTTTCAGGTATGAAAATGGTCAGTAAAAAGAAGAGGAACGAAGGCACACATACCGCCCAAAACATCCAGCGCCAACCCATTTGCCCATTCCATGAGTTGAGTATATCGATACTAGTACTTCCCGCAGGAACAGGGTCGGCTATTTGCCAGTTTGTCACCTGGGCTGCCAGAATACCAATCACGATGGTCAACTGGTTCAACGAGACCAAACGTCCACGCATGTGTGTGGGTGAAATTTCAGCAATGTACATCGGGGAAAGATTGGATGCGATACCGATACCGACACCACCCATCAGGCGGGCAATCACGAAGAGGGTAAAGCTTCCTGCCGCTCCGGTAATCACGGACGAGACGAAGAATAAGGCGGCCGCACCAAGCAGCAGTTTTTTGCGGCCGTACTTTTCGCTCATCATTCCCGATAGCGTAGCTCCGCCCAGGCAACCCAACAAGGCACAGGCCATCGCCCAACCTTGCAAATAAGCAGAATCGGCAATACCGAAATATTGTTCGTAGAAAGGTTTTGCACCGCCGATTACGACCCAGTCGTAACCAAAGAGGAGTCCGCCCATAGCAGAGACTCCGGCGATAAAGAATAGAAAACGGTGATTAAAATTCTTCATAGTATGATAATTCGATTTGATAATGCAAAGAAAATGCATCAATGATGATTGTCTCCTATAAATCGGATGGAATAGCATGGATTATATTCCGATCATCAGAAAACATCATACATTTGCAGCATTAAAACGAATCAACCCTGT
>JAUZOF010000482.1 GCA_030706585.1 Bacteroidota bacterium | reverse complement strand
GCCTTCGACCCTAATTTCTCGCAGCAAACCATGAATGTATCGAGTCTGAATCTGTCAAGCAATATTCAGATTACTGCTCCTGCCGGTGTTACCGTTACTCCTTCAACAATTGCTGCCAACACAAGTGACAATACAGTTACCGTGACGTATGACAAGTCTTCGGTGGTGAATGGCAATATTGTTCTGACCAGTGGTACTACCGTTGTGAACATACCGGTTAAATCGGCCAGCGAGTTGTGTTACACCAAATTGTATGGCGATAAAGAAAATCTGATTTCCGACTATGGTTGTAATGGACTTTCCAGCTTCTCCGGTTGGGGTACTAAAGAGATTCAGAATATCATCACCAATCCTGAGAATGTATATTGCGGAGCAAGCTCAATCGCAGTAGGGGATGGCACAAACGTAGATGGAAACGGTAGTGGTTCATTGAATTACAGCCTGACCGGCAAAATTAAACCTTCATCAACCTATCGGGTTAGAGCAATGATAAAAACCATCAACGGAGGATTCCAGATTGGTATTGCCGGCTGGGACAATGGTGCGAGCGATAAAAACTTCCCGATCGAGACTAGCGGGGAATGGCAACCACTTGACTTTACATTTACCACAGGTGCCAATCCGGCTTCAAGTCCGGTCATGTTCCTCAATAACTGGCACTGTACCGGTACAAAAGCCTTTATCGATAACTGGGAAATGTATGAAGTGCCAAGCATCACCACCGATATTGATCGGGTAGAGAAAATGATCCGTAACGTCTTTGTGAGCAATAACCAGATCATTGCCGAATTTGAATCTGCTACAGAGGCTTCATCCCGCATTGACGTTTATAATATTCAGGGAGCGTTGCTTTCCAGCGAAGTCTTTACCTGTAATGCAGGCGTAAATAATAAGATCATCAAAGCTGAATATCCGGCGGGTATCTACCTGGTTCGCCTTACCGTAGCCGGACAGACAAGTTATGCCAAAGTTGTGAAATAGGTTGTTTTGTTTTTATGTTGATTGAAAGGGTGTCCTTCGGGATGCCCTTTTTTGTAGTTTCCGGCCGGAGATAATCCCTATCTGTCATATCAGATGAATATAACCTGCTTACGGTTTTGTTTCTCATTGGCAGAATTTGTTGAAAACATATCAGACAATTATCCGCTATCTATCTTTATATTTGTTGAGTAAAAGTGGAATAAGCCAATCTGCAAAAAATATCCGGTACCATGTTTAAATACCTCAATATCATATTTGTCCTGGTCATAAGCTCTTGTGTTTCATTATTTGCTCAACTCCATCTTGTTTTTACTCCGATTGATACCAAAAACGGATTATCCGAAAATCGAATCCGTAGTATCCTTCAACTGTCGGATGGCCGAATGGCGATAATGACAGAAGGTATAATGAATATTTACGATGGGACTATTTTTAAGCATGTCCATCTTAAAGGAACAAGTATTTTACCACTGACAGAATACAAAGGGTTTCATCATGGTTATGTGGATCGTGATTATATCTGGATGAAAAACCGGGGGCAACTGATGTTGATGGATGTCAGTCAGGAACGTTTCGTGTCGCGTCCGGATAGTGTCCTGGCATCGATGCATATCAGGGAGCCTCTGGCCGATTTTTTTATGGATGATGATCAAAACGATTGGTTTCGTACGGCTTCCGATAATATGATTTACAGAAATAGCCGGACCAACAAAACCTGTTTGTTCGTGAAAAATGTATCGTTGTTATCCGGAGCCAGAGATGAACTATATGATTTAGCTGTTTCCGGTGGGCGGGTATTTTTCTTTTACCAACATGGTCAAGTGGTATGTTGCGACCTTAAATCCGGAAAGAAATTATACCGAACGAATGTATTTCCGGAAAATGAACGGACTCGATATGACCGGACGTTAATGCTGGTTCGTTCAAAAGACATGATATACCAGTTGAGGAATGGAGCTAAAGGAGCGATTTTACACCAGTTTAACGTGAAGCTTAAAACCTGGAAGGTTATTCTGAATACGAATGACGGTATGAATACGCTCACCAAAGATAAACAGGGGAATTTGTGGGTTGGAAGTAACAATGGCTTGTGGTATATCGACAATACTTTACAGAATAAAACGCTTATACGGGACTTCAGATTGGCCGATGGTTCTGTGATTAATTCCGTAGCAAGCACCCAATTTCACGACTCTCAGGGGGGATTGTGGATAGGGACTTTTAACCGGGGATTGCTTTATTATCACCCCGACCGCTTTAAGTTCCGCAATATTGGCCTATCCGCCTTTCCTTCCGGTATAAAGGGACTGGAAGTAACCTGTTTTTCCGGAAATGATAACCGGGGCGTAATGGTAGGAACGACACACGGTTTGTTTCATTATAAGCAGGAGTCCGGCCGGTTAGATGTCGTTTCTGATGTTCCCGCAGATGCAGCATGTATCTCGATGACTACCGATAGCCAGAACCATACATGGTTGTGTACGGAAAACAGAGGAGTATATTGCTTCGATAAAACAGGTCTCAGACATTTTGTTCCCCCGGTTCCTATCCGTCAGATTTGCACGGTATCAGGTCGGGTTTATGCTGCGACTAATGATGGGTTGGGCTTTTTCAATCCTTTAACCGGAACAGTTCGACGTATTCCCCTACCGGTGAACCTAAGTCATCGGAGTTATATTTCCCAGCTATTGCCCATTGATAATAACCGGTTGCTTTTTCGGGGGAATGCGGGGTTGATCATCTATGATCTCCGCTCTAAAAAATTCAGCATACATCTGAATGAACTGCTAAAGAATGGCAATCAACAGTTCAACTGCATATGCAGAGACCGTTATGGCCGGGTGTGGATCGGCAGTCAGGACGGGCTATACGTCTGGATTCCGGCTTCTGACCGGGTTTATACGCTTTACACCGATGACGGGTTGGTGAATAATTGTGTCAAAGGAATTCAGGAAGATCATCAGGGTAGAATATGGGTTACTACCGCTGAAGGGATTTCATCTATCAGTGTAATGGGAGATAAAAACGATTTGAAGTTTTCATTCTCCAACTATAATATCTACGACGGCGTGCTGGGCAATGAATTTACCACCACGGCTACCTGGCTGAGTTCACATGGGTTATTGCTGTTGGGTGGGTTGAACGGATTCAATACGATATTGCTGAATAAACCTGTTGCGCAATTCAGTCGTCTTCCACAGCCGTTATTTACCGGATTACGGTTGTTCGGCGATAGGGTAAAACCGGGTGTTGCCTATGATGGTAATATGATACTGTCCCGTTCGATAACCACAACAGAGCGTATTGTATTGAACCACAACCAGAACTTTATCAGCCTGGAGTTCTCTGCATTGAACTATGTAAATCCCACACAGACCTACTTCCGCTACCGCCTGGAAGGCGTTGACGAGAACTGGCGGGAGGTCACTTCCTCAAATGGAACAGGTGTGGCTACTTATACCAATCTTTCACCCGGGATCTATCGTTTTCAGGTGAAATCTGCCAACAACAGCAAGGTCTGGACGGCGGGCTATTCCGAAATTATGGTTGAGGTAAAAGCTCCGTTTTGGAAAACCCCGTTGGCATATTTTATCTATTTGATATTGAGTGCAGCGTCACTCTTCATTTTGCTAAAATACTATCAGCGACTGACTCATCAGCGGATGG
>JAUZOF010000481.1 GCA_030706585.1 Bacteroidota bacterium | reverse complement strand
TATAAGATCAAGTACATTCTCATAGATGAATATCAAAATACCTCTGAGGTGAATTTCACGTTACGGGGAAAGAAGCAGGAGATTCCTTTGGTCAAGATTGATTGCCATGACAAGATTTTCTGGAATAAGAACGAGAAATTCAAGGAGAAAAATGTCAAACTCGAAATACCAGCAGGAACTTTCTACGATGATTTCTGCTTTAAGTATGAGGTAAAAGAGTCGCCCCGTTTTTATTCCGATGTTCATTCATTGCATACGCCGGATGTTCCTTTCCATAGTTATGCCGAACTTAGCATTAAGGTGGAGAAAGATACGCTTCAGGATAAATCGAAATATTACCTGGCAAAAGTTACCGGTGGTCGTCCCTCGTACGTTGGGGGAACTTATAAGAAAGGCTGGGTGACAGGCAGTATCCGTGAGTTTGGTGAATATTCTGTTGCGGCTGATTTTCATCCTCCTGTTATTCTTCCTCTTAAAAGCGGTCTTCACAACCAGATTCACATCCGTATTTCTGATTACGAATCGGGTATTGCTTATTATAAAGGAACGATTGATGGGAGATTTGCCCTTTTTGAATATGATCCTCGCAAGGCATTGCTGGTTTGTAAGCTTACAGCTAAGCATGTAGCGGAGAAGCAACAACATCTTCTGAAGTTGGTGGTACGGGATGGGTGCGGAAATGAGTCCACTTACGAAAACAGTTTCTTCTGGTGATGATATACAATGACAAAAGCGGGTTTTGGCCCGCTTTTGTCATTTGAGTAATATGTTTTCAATAGACCAGTTCAACCCTTAGAACGGAAGTTTAATGTTATTTTCTTCGATATTCTGTTCTGTTTCCTGTTTCTGCGCTTTCACATCTTTGCCTAATTTGAAGTTGTAGCTGTAATTAATCAGGAAGGCATTTTTCATATTCATAAATGTTTGGCTTCTTTGGTAGAATGACGAGTTATTAAGTGTAGTCGTACTCTTAAAGAAGTTCTCTGCAAAGGGATTGAAGGCCAATATTGTGAGGCTGCTGTTGTTTTTGAACTGCTTGACGATACCAGCCAGATAAAACGGAGATGATTTGCTGGTTTCCTGTCCGTTTACAGTCGGTCCGGTCAGATTCAACATGGAAAAGAATCTCAGATTTAGCGGTAAAGGACACATGATTTGCGAGTTCCAGTTCCAGCTGTTTCTATCCTGAGCAGCAATCTGCTGCATACCCTTTTCATCTATATAATTGTCGATATGGCTTCGGAAATACCTGAAATTAGAATTGAATATCATTGTCACTATTTGCGCGTTGACGGATAATCCTAATCCGCCATTGTACCCATTAGAGATGTTCATTGGGAGCTTTTCAAAGGTTCCGGTATTGGCGATTTCCTGTGTAATGGTTTGTATCAGTCTTGTCTGGTATTCGAAGAAAAGTTGTGGTGATAAATTGCCGCTGAATTTACTTTTACCGTACTTGACATTATATGTGAGTTGGAAATTGTCGCGGTAAGCTGGTACCAGATTAATATTACCATGACTGATGGTCAGGCTGTCAACATAGCTGACAAACGGATTCAACTGATTTCTTGATGGTCGGATTACCCGGCGTGAATAGTTTAGTTTGATGCTATTCCGGTCATTGATTTTATATTGACCGTTTGCATAGGGGAGGAGTGAGAAAAATTTGTTTGTATTTGTTGTATTTATCGTAACGTAGGAGAATTCACCTCTTGTTCCAACCTTCAGGTTTCCTTTTTTGAAGTTTCTGGACAATTCGGCAAACATGGAGCCCCGGGTATTATTGTATTCCAGATCGGGAGCCTGAGTCAGAGAACGGATGTTGTTTATATAGTTGTGATTATAGTTCGCATTTATGCCGGTTCCGAAAGTATAGACACTGTCAAAAGGCAGGAAGTAGCCGAAACGACCGTTTAGTGTGCTGATGCGGGAATTGTTTTCTTCTGTTTGTTGAGGATAACGTAATCTTTCCGTATCGTCAAGGTTGTAGGAAATGCTTTGAAAGTCGGTTACGTTATTGTTTATCAGGCTACTATAAAAGCTTGTCTCTATTTCATAGAAATGGCTCTTTTTCTTGTCGTAACTATGTTTGTAAAATAAGGAGGTATTGATACCGGCATTCTTATTTCTTGATTCGCTGGTTGTTCCGGTTATATTTTTGACGTTATCATTAGGCCAACTGTAACTCTTTTGCTCGTTATCGTTTTCTGATTTATTTCCGTTGAATGAAAGATTCAGACACAGATTGTTCTTTTCATTCGGATCATAGATAAATCCGGCATTGATATTCCCATTGGCAAAGAAGGAATTCATGTCTCCGTTTTGATTTAACTTCAACTTAGCTGTAGTTCTGTCCATTGTATTGATAAAATCAAATTTCCCCAGTCCGCCATTGGCAGATACATAGTATGAAATGGTTTTAAGGCCATAATCGAGGCTTCCCATTCCGCGCATCATATAGCGATCGGTACTGTTGGGTAGGAGCTGAGTATTAACCGTACCCTTCAAACCATAGCGCATCTCTTTGATGGTAATAATATTAATCACGGCATCCACATCCGCATCGTATTTCCCGGTTGGGCTGGTGATCACTTCGAGCTTGTCTATTTGTGACGGATGAAGTTTTTTGATGAAGTCTTTATCGCGGGTCACACCGTCCACTTCTATTTTGATATTCGTTTTCCCATCCACCTTAATATCTTCGTTGAAATAGTCAATCTGTACAGACGGTACTTTACGGAGTACGTCAAGTCCGTCTGTCGATATCTTCTTCAGGTCAGTCGGGATGCCATAAACCGTTCGGTCGGGCAGTTCGGTTACCTTTATTTTAGAACCGTTTACCACGATTTCTTTTAAATTGATTGAAGAGGGATCTAATGCGATCTGACCGACATTGATGATTCTGTTTGGCGATTTTGCAACGGAAACTTTACGGATTTTGAAGTTCAACTGTCTCACCCGTAGGCAATATCTTTTTGCCGTATCGACTTTCATCAGGGTAAAAGCACCTTCGCTGTTGGTATATACGACTTCGACCGAACTACTGTCAGAAACTTGAAGTAATTCTACAGTGGCTGCTTCGATTGGTTTATTTGACTCTTTTTCCACGACTGACCCGGTAATGATTTGCCGGGCATGGGCATTTACCGCAAATAGGCAGAGTAATGCCATTATAAATATATTCTTCACCTGGATTGAGTTTTTTAAGTGGGTAGGTTTAATTTCTATCGTATCTTCTTAATCTCTGACTCGGAGTCAATAACCATCGGCATGAGCATTTCATTGCCCTGGTTTTTTACTTTCATGTTTCCTTCCGAATGTGTAGTTGCTGAACTATTCAGTATTGCACCCGTCATTAAGTCAATCACGAGTTTTGAGGTGGACTTTCCTTTTATATCCATTGACATGGCCGGGTTTGGTTCATTGGAGGGTATAGACTCTGTTTCTGTAATCTGAGAGAGAACGACAGTTCCATCTTCCACTTTATCCAATGTAAATGTATTAAACAACGCGACTGAGATTCCACCGGAAGATTGCTGGACGGTTGTTTCCCATTTGTCGCCCGGGTTTACCGGTTTTTCGGGCAGGTAGGCAAATAAGGGTTCAATCATGGATTGAATAGCCGACTCTTTCAGCATCACATCGGAT
>JAUZOF010000480.1 GCA_030706585.1 Bacteroidota bacterium | reverse complement strand
TAGAAACCAAGATTGTCACTTTTGCAGATAAAACACAACATCAGCTTTTTCTGGAACCGGAAGGTGAAACAACACAGGAGTATTATCTCAATGGTTTCTCCTCTTCCCTCCCACTCGATGTGCAATTGAATGCATTGAAAACGATTCCTGCATTCCGTAATGTACGCATCTATCGTCCGGGATATGCTATCGAATACGATTTCTTCGACCCTACCCAACTCAAGCATAATCTCGAAAGTAAGATTGTAAAGAATCTCTTTTTTGCCGGACAGGTTAACGGAACGACAGGTTATGAAGAGGCGGCAGGTCAGGGTCTGATTGCAGGTATAAATGCTCACATCAATTGCCACGGCGGAGATGAATTTATTCTTAACCGTGACCAGGCTTATATTGGTGTTTTGATTGACGACCTTGTGACCAAAGGTGTGGACGAACCCTATCGTATGTTCACCTCCCGTGCCGAGTATCGTATACTACTTCGTCAGGATGATGCAGACATGCGCCTGACCGAAATGAGTTACAAACTAGGTTTGGCAAAACAGGATAGATTTGATTTACTGCAAACCAAAAAAGAGGAAATCAATCGTCTCTCCGAATTCGCTAAAAATTACTCTATCAAACCTCAATATATAAATGAAGGGTTAGAGAAATTAGGCACTGCTCCATTGAAGCACGGATGCAAACTAATAGACCTGATTACACGTCCTCAAATCACGGTTGAAAACATAGCGGAATTAGTACCTGCTTTCAAAGAAGAATTGGATAAAACAACCGATAGAAAAGAGGAGATTCTGGAGGCTGTAGAAATCCTGATTAAGTACGAAGGATACATCCAAAGGGAGAAACTAATCGCAGACAAAATCAACCGGCTGGAGCATATCCACATCAAGGGTAAATTCAATTACAATGAAATCCACACCCTTTCAACCGAAGCCCGTCAGAAGCTTTGCAAGATAGATCCGGAGACCATTGCACAGGCCGGACGCATACCGGGAATCTCCCCCAGCGACATCAATATCCTGCTGGTATTGTTAGGCCGATAGCAAGCCTATGTTTCACGTGAAACATTAAAGGATTCTTACAGGTCACTCAAGCTAAACACATGATTATAAAGGGCAAATATATAGCACCCGGAAGTACTTTTTCAACAAGAGAGTATACTTAAACATCACACAAAGAACGGAACTAATCCATGCGGTTAGTTCCGTTCTTTCTTTAATAAAATCCATAGTATAAGACAAAACTACCGAAACAAACGGAAGAAGATAAATACGTTGGTAAAGGCAAATTTCAAATGCATTCAGGCATTTTACATTAGAACAAACCAGGAGGCACTATCGTCCAAACCGTCTGCAATATTCCTTCCATTTCGTTCAAACCGAACAAAACAGAATAATAAATCAGAGCATAAAATACAGGGTAAAAAGAGAGGTTGCAAACAAGGGAAAGAGACCAAATAAATTCAGTTTAAAACACCCCTATTTTTACAGTTTATATTGTCCCGAATTTGATGTTTTCCCTTTATCTTTGAAACAAAAAAAGAAGCATTGGAAAACAGGGATGATAAAATAAAAAACATACTTTCGAGCCTTCCGGACAGCCCGGGAGTCTATCAATATTTCGATGAAAGCGGCACAATTATCTACGTAGGAAAGGCCAAGAATTTGAAAAGAAGAGTCTCTTCTTATTTCAATAAACAGCATGATTCTCCCAAGACACGTATCCTCGTTCGGAAGATAGAAGACATCAAATACATCGTCGTCAAAACCGAAGAAGATGCCCTGCATTTGGAAAATAGTTTGATAAAAGAGCTTCAGCCGCGCTACAATGTAATGCTGAAAGACGATAAAACTTACCCATGGATTGTCATCAAAAACGAACCATTTCCCCGCATTTTTCAGACCCGTAATGTAATCCGTGACGGGTCACAATACTTTGGCCCCTACTCTAACATCCACATGGTTCGTACCATTCTGGAACTGCTTCGTAAGTTATATCCACTTCGTACATGCAAACTATTTCTTTCGCCTGAAAATATCCGTCAGAATAAGTTTAAAGTCTGCCTGCAATACCACATCAAAAACTGTAAAGGTCCTTGCGAAGCATTGCAAACCGAGCAGGAATACAACGAATACATTGTCAACTCACGTAGAATTCTGAAAGGAGAAATCAATCAGATTCGCGATTTACTCCAACAGGAAATGATGGAATCTGCCTCAGAACTGCGTTTTGAAGATGCTCATAAAACAAAGGAAAAGCTGGAATTAATCGAAAATTATCAGGCAAAAACCGTTGTGGTTAGCCCCACTATCCACAATACAGACGTCATTTCTTACCTGGAAGAAGAGAATATTATCTACATCAACTATCTGCACGTATCAAACGGTTCCATCAGTCAGGCCTACACGTTTGAACTAAAAAGAAAACTGGATGAACCCAAAGAAGAGCTACTCAGTCTGGCCATTGTGGAGATGAGAAACCGCTTCAACAGCAAGGCAAGGGATATTATTGTGCCGTTTTTGCCGGATATTGAGATGGAAAACATCACTTTTTCTATACCACAACGGGGTGATAAACGCAAACTATTCGAATTATCCGAACAAAATGTGCGTCAATATAAAGTTGACCGCATCAAACAAGCGGAGAAATTAAACCCTGAACAACGTACAATCCGCATCCTTTCAACTTTGCAAAAGGATTTGCAATTACACGAACTACCGATGCATATTGAGTGTTTTGACAACTCAAATATACAGGGTACAAGTCCGGTTGCAGCCTGCGTGGTCTTTAAAAAAGCAAAGCCTGCCAAGAAAGATTACCGCCATTTTAACGTGAAAACCGTCGAAGGTCCCGATGACTTTGCATCCATGCGCGAGATTGTGTACAGACGTTATAAGCGTTTACTGGAGGAAGAGGCTCCCCTGCCCAATCTAATCGTAATAGACGGCGGAAAAGGACAACTTCATGCTGCCTGTGATTCATTACAGGAGCTGAATATTTATGGACAAATTCCTATTATCGGTATTGCAAAACGACTCGAAGAAATCTATTATCCCGAGGATTCTGTACCTCTTTACCTGGATAAAAACTCGGAAAGTCTGAAGCTGATACAGCAATTGAGGGATGAAGCTCACCGTTTTGGTATTACATTCCACCGTAAAAAAAGAAGCCAGAAACAGGTTATTTCTGAACTGGACGCAGTTGAAGGCATAGGAGAAAAGACCAAAACAGCCCTTTTGAGCCATTTTAAGAGCGTAAAACGCATTAAAAGTTCTTCTCTGGAGGAATTATCCACCCTGATAGGAAAAAGCAAGGCAGAGAAGCTTTACAGCGCATTACATTCAGATTCGGGAAGAAATCAGTAACTTTGCGATAAAGAGAAATATGAGAACAGTCATTCAGCGGGTTAGCAAGGCTTCAGTTACTATTTCAGGACAAGTAAAATCGGTAATAAAACAGGGAATGCTGGTTTTGGTTGGCATTGAAGAGAGCGATACCATAGAAGATATTGATTGGTTAGGCAAAAAAATTACCAATCTTCGGATTTTTGATGATGAAAATGGTGTAATGAACCGTTCAGTAATAGATGTTGACGGTGAACTTCACTCCGTACTTCTTGTGCAGGTCGCGGAGCATCTTCAAGTAGAAGCAGTCGAAGAGCGAG
>JAUZOF010000048.1 GCA_030706585.1 Bacteroidota bacterium | reverse complement strand
GCTTTTGAACGGAAGCTGAGTTCTTGGGATTTGGGAGAAACCCTTGATTTCGTGCGGAAATTCAGGGCTTTCGGTGTCCGGAGGGGCAATCAGCAAAGCGCCTTTGATGGATAATTTGGTCTTTTGAGACCATAAGGCCAGCGCGATGCAGCCCAGACTATGAGCCACGATGATGCTGTTTTCCTTAAAACCAGCGACTTGTCTTTCTATAGATGCAATCCACTCTTCTGCAACGGGCAGAAACCAGTCTTTCTGTTCGATACGGATAAATTCGGGATTCTCTTTTTGCCAGAGGGTTTGCCAGTGATTAGGGCCTGAGTTGCCGTAACCGGGGGCTATAAGTATTTGAGATGCCATATATTGTTGTTTAGATGTTTGATTTGATAATGCAAAATACGGCAATCCGGAAGGCGAAAAAAATACCCCACTTTAGGTATTTGCGTACCTAAAGCGGGGTAAAATATGGTAATTTGTAGCTAAATAGCTTATGATTGTTTCGCGGAAACGGATTTTCAGGCGGTTTGTGGCTTTGCCATTGTGCGAAATGGCAAACGGATTCCCGTTCAAGCCTTCGTATTAACTCTACTTAACCAATTGGGCTTCGTTCATGGCTCTGCATTAATGCGACTTAACCATCCGGATCTCGTTTGCCCCTCCGCATTAACGCGACTTAACCAACGGGAATCCGTTTGCCGCATTGCAAACTTGCGAAAGCCTGTTTGATATCTGGTTTGCCATTTCGCAATTAGGAGATAGGTTGTTTGAGGAGCTGTTGGCGGTCTTACCTCACCACAATCCGTTCACCCAGCTCTTTAGCCAGTTGTACCCGGATTTCGTTGATTTGAATCAGGCGTTGCTGTATTTCCATGATGCGTTCCACGGCAGGCATACGTTTCAGCTCTTCCTGCAGGGTCCGTATTTCATCCCTCAGCATCGCGTCTTTCAATGCCATAGTTGCTTTGGGAACGACCTCCAGCAGACGATCCTGCTCATGCTCCACGGTTTGGAACTTCGAGTGGATTTTGCTCAGTTGATAACGGTCAGTAGAAAGTTCAATGGCCATTTTGCTGGTCTCGATATCAGGGTATGTTACGAAATAGCGTTCGCTCCTGAATCCCTCCTGTCGGCAGTGTTTTGCACACTCTTCAAGAATGATTTTATAGATGGGATGACGAAGTTCGATTTCGTCCTGTTGTAAGTCATATGCAATATATTCGGCCACAGTGTAACTGTATTCCTGCAGAGTTTCTTCATCATTGAAATTGAAGAACGGAATCTCACCGTAACGCACTACCAAGCGGATAATTTCCCGTTCATACGGATCGTAGCGGGTATCGCGTTTGATTGGAGCCGGTTCAGCAAAAGCTTGAGCAAGCTCTTCCGGAGTTGGATCCGGTTCGGCGGGGATGTAATCCGCTTGTGTACGGGTCATCTCCTTTTCGAGTTCGGAGATTTTGAGCTTGTTTATCTCGTTGATCAGTACCTTTTCGTCGATTTCGAGCAGATGGCTACACTCCTTGATGTACACCGCTTTGACAATGTCTTCCGGAATCAGGGCAATACTGCGAACGATATCCGAAATCAGAGCCGCCCGTTTGATGGGGTCTTGTCCGGCTTCTTCAAGGAGCAGGCTGGTCTTGAAGCGGATAAAGTCCGTTTCATTTGCCTTGATATAATCGATAAATGATGAAGCGCTCTGTTTCTGGGAAAATGAGTCGGGGTCTTCACCCTGAGGCAGAAGCACCACCTTGATGTTCATTCCCTCTTTCAGCAAAAGGTCAATCCCCCGAATGGAGGCTTTGATACCTGCGGCATCCCCATCATATAATACCGTGATATTATTGGAAAAACGGTGGATCAGGCGGATTTGTCCGGGAGTCAATGCAGTACCCGAAGAGGCTACGACATTTTCTATACCCGCCTGGTGCATCGAAAGCACGTCGGTGTAACCTTCTACAAGGAAGCAGCGGTCGTGTTTTACAATGGCCTGTTTGGCCAGGTAAAGTCCGTATAGCTCGTTACTTTTATGGTAAATGGTGGATTCGGGCGAGTTGAGGTACTTCGCCATCTTCTCGTCCTTCTTGAGGATACGTCCCCCGAAGGCGACGACTTTTCCCGAAAGTGTATGCACTGGAAACATCACCCTGCCGCGGAAACGGTCGGAGAGGCGTTGTCCGTCATGCTCCAGCGTCAGACCGGTTTTGAGCAGGAACTCCTTTTTATACCCGCTACGCAGGGCTTCCTGGGTAAAAGCATCCCTTGTTTCGGGAGAAAAACCAAGCTGGAACTTCTTGATGACATCATCCCGGAATCCCCGTTCGCGGAAGTAAGCAAGTCCGACGGCGATGCCTTCCGGATTTTCGTAAAGAATACGGGAGAAGTATTGCTGGGCGAAGGCGTTGATGATGAACATACTTTCGCGTTCATTCTGAGCCTGCCGCTCCTCGTTGGTCATCTCCTTCTCAACGATCTCGATGCTGTATTTTTTCGCCAGGTATTTCAGGGCGTCCTGAAACGATAGCTGCTCGTGCTCCATGATAAAGTGCACGGGATTTCCCCCCTTGCCGCAACTGAAGCATTTGCAGATCCCCTTCGACGGCGATACGCTGAACGACGGAGTCTTCTCGTCGTGAAACGGACATAGTCCCTGGTAGTTCACGCCTCGTTTGCGTAAACTCACGAAATCTGACACCACCTCTACAATCTGGGCAGCGTTCATGATGCGGTCTATGGTCGCCTGGTCTATCATTTGTTTTTGAAGGGATTCAGTTAAACGGTCAGGGCGCGACTTGGAGATGCCCCCTGACCGGTCTGCAAAGATAGAGTATTTTCAGCCTAAAAGGTGTAAGTGAATATTAATGCAAGGGTTAACAATGCTTACCCGAAGCTGTTTCTTGTTTTGCTTCAGGATATTACATCATTCGTGAACGTTAAACTGGTGAATTAATTACCCTTTTGGTTTGAGCAGACTTTTTTAACAACTAATTTTGCACCCGAATCAGAAAAGGAAATAAGAAAGATGAATAAAATAAAGGTAGCAATCCTGTTACTGCTATGTGTGGGTGGAATATTAGCTTACGGCAAACGAGAAAAGAAAACCAAGCGTAAACCCGACAGCCCGATTATAGGTATCGATGTGTCGAAACATACCGGAGTAATTAACTGGGAAAAATTAAAAACACAGGGTGTGGATTTCGCCTATGTGAAATCGACAGAAGGGGCGGATTATATTGATCCCCGTTATGAATACAATTTTAAAGAGGCTAAAGAGGTGGGCATACCGGTGGGAGCTTACCATTTCTTTCGTTTTCACCGGACGGGGGAGGAGCAGGCCAATAACTTCCTGTCTCAGGTTAATCTGAAAAAGCTGGATCTTCCTCCCGTTGTCGATGTGGAAGAGTGGGGCCAATACAACACCACGAAATCAGCTGACGATATTACCCGCGAAATCAAAGACTTTATTGATGAGGTGGAGGATCACTCATCACGCAGTGTGGTGATCTATTCCGATAAAAACTCTTACCGGAAGTATGTGGAAGGAAAATTCCCGAAAAACCGCATCTGGATTTGCTCAATAGGCACACCGCCGCAGATTGACCGTGATTGGACGCTTTGGCAGCAGTCGCACGACGGGAAATTCAAAGGCGCTCCCGGTAAGGTGGATGTCAACCTGTTTAACGGGAACTTTAAGGCCTGGAAGAAGTTTATGAAAAACTAATCTTACGATACACGAAAGCCGGTTCATTGTCTTGATTGGATAATGAACCGGCTTTTCATTCCAGGGACGCTTAGATTTTAGATGCCTCTTTTAATTCACCTTTAACAAGGATTATCTTATTGTATGGATAAATGCAGACCATATATCTGGCACCGTCTTTTGTGTCAAACTTAGCATCCATTATTCTGTTGTTGTCCTGATAAGCCCAGTAATTTATAACAGGGTTGGATACATCAGGGGCTTCTTGTGCCCGGATGCTATCGCCCGATGCATTCCTTATGGGTAATTGGTATTTCCGGCTCATATCATGTGTAATAGAATCGAAAACGTTTCGTGCTATTTGAGGTGGTGCATAAACGTAAGTGATGTAAATGCAAGCTGAAACCATTTTGTTGTCTTTGAATTTGTAAAGGGCTTTAGCAACATACAAGTTGTAAAATGTTTGCCCCTGAAGTTCAATATAATCATTACCTTCACCTAATATTTTACAGTTAGGCTTAAGTTTTCTGATATCAGCTTTAGTGCTACCGAATGGTACATCCCATACTCCGTCAGTTCGTTTGTTATTATGACAACTACACATCGTAATCACCATCAAAATAGAAATGAATATTTTGAATTTCATACTTGTTATTGGTCTATTGTAATTGATATATAAGGGAATAGATTTCTGGAACGTCATATGAGTACTGTTGATAGTTGTCACTGTTTTGAGTAAGGGGGGATTCCCTAATATTGAGCAGAGTCGAGGTAGAAATTGCCTACATATTTCAATATTGATGGTGCAATCAGAGATAGTAAGTAAAGGTAACAGACCAGAGTTGATTTTTATAACTGAATTTGTTGGCAAGGGTATTGTTGCCGAATCCACGACCATAATTGAGTCCGAGCTGGAAGTTGTTTAGCATCTGAAATCCGAATCCGGCATTGAACCCGAAATCCGTCTTCTCAGAATCGAAGGTTTGGAATTTTGAATTATAACTGTCAGATAATCCCCAGCCGACATAGGGACCTGCATAGAGATAAGTGGCAAGAATACTGGGCGAGCCCATTTTGTATTTGAAATTGACCGGGACTTCAAAATAGGAGACAGTTGCCGTTCCATAATTCTTAAACGCAATCCCCTTCTTCGAATATAACCCTGCGACATCAAGGTACAATGCCGATTGCGGCATTTTAAACTCTACCGTCGGTCCAATCAGGTATCCATTATAACTGTATTCGTTTCCCCAGGCTGAAACGCTATTGGAGGAAGAGGTGTTATTTGCGATGTTTAATCCAGTTTCGATGCCTAGTCTTGGTTTTGCCAGGCAATTGATTGTTGCTGAAATGAGGACCAATACGGTCAGGAGTAATCTTACTTTTTTCATAATATAGTCTGTTTGTGTAGTTAGGGGATGTGGTTGGGTAAAAAGGAAAACTGAATTCCTGATGCAAAAGTAGACCTTTTCGATAAATTCCATTCCGAAAGAGAATGGGAAATGTGGGGCTGGACACAGATAAAAGCGATTTTCCTCACCGTCTATTTATCATATTTAGCCAGATATCCCTTGGCAGAAGGATTGCCCAAAGCTACTGATTTGCGCCAGTCGGCACAAGCCTCTTTGGGCTTCTTCATCATGTAGAGGCAGATTCCGCGGTTGACTAAGGCATTTGAATAGGATGGGTTGATACGCAGCACTTCGCTCAGATCATCGTAGGCAGGATTGAGCATCTCCAGTTTCAAATGACACACTCCCCGGTTAAAGAAATAGTGAAGCATAGTGGCGTTGTCTGTCTTGTTGAGTTTGCCGAATTCGATGGCCTTATTGTACTCCTTTAATGCACTCTTCGGATCCTGATTCGTGCGGTAGTACTCCCCGAGGAAATAGTAAATCTCATTATCCTTTTCAAAGAGGTGTTTGGCTTTATTCAGGTAGAATGGGACTTTCGATGAATGGCCACTGCCCTGCATCACCGCTTTGCATAGGCGGATGTATGCCGGACGATATACCGAGTCCGTTGCAATAGACTTTTCCAGTAGCGGTATCGCATCTTCATATTTTCCATTGGTGATCAGGCTGTCGGCCTTGTTGGTCAGTGCAATTGCGGCATTTCGGTTGTCAAGGGAGATGGTGTATTCCTTCTGTTGGGCAAAGGCGGTGGTAAATAATAAGGTAAAGAGAAGTGCTGTGAGGAGGTGCTTTGTTTTCATAGATTTAGGAGTATATGGTTTTAAAAAGTATATCCAACTCTCAAGTGAATATCAATTGCAGCATCATTTTTATCTTCGGAATACCCGTATTTCTTTCGGAAAATATGTTTGACTCCTAATCCAAGACCTGCCTCATAGTTAAAGTGTTGGCCAAGAGGTCTTCTTATTCCCCATTTGGGTATAATATTGATTTGATCCATAATAGTCGATTTCTCAAGAGCTCCAAACACTTTCCAGTCCGGAAAATAGCGAACGTTTAATGCCCAGAAATTACCACAATTATGTTCTGTGGGTTTATTCATTGCTTGTCTGCTATCAATATTGTAGTAATACCGGGGTTCAACAGACAAAGATGGTGTGAGGATATATATAATATCCTCAGCGACTGTCGCCAGACCCGCTTCTGAACGTAATGCTAAGCGGTTCGTCAATCGGGATTCGTTATTTACCCAGATGCCCAACACACCGGTTTGAATGCTGGTGACTGATTTTTCTACGGATGCATTTTGTGCAAAAATGTTAGTGATTATTCCAAAGAATAAAATGATTCCAGTAAGTTTCTTCATGTTTTTTGTGTGATTATTGGCTTCGATAAATAATTCGAAGGGAAAAAAGTTTGTATTCTTTTATTATAGAGGTTGTCTATTCAAGGCCTCTCCCATTATCGTAAAACGAATTATAGGTTAGCTATTCTATCTCCTCCGCAATCTCATTCAATATACTCTCCTTGTCCGGAGTCGGAGTGTGCTGCTCAAAGAACCGACGGACTACCAGGGCCGGTTTTTCCCTGATATATTCATCCTCCGAAGGGATATCGGTCAGATGCCACATGTCGGCGTCTATCAACGCTTGCTTTAAAATAGGGAGATGATCAAAATCCGTTTTCTTATAGAAACTTAGTTTGTCTAATCCCAGGAATTTGGAATCGTCCTTGTTGAGGCCTAGTAACTTTGTGAGGCGTTTTCCCTGAGGGGTGTTGCTGCTACAGATCGGTAAGAAACTAAGAATGTAAAGGCTATCACCTATAATGGTGAAAGGCATGTACCCGGTGATGAAGTCGTTTAGAGTCCAGTAGGTGAGAGCGTGCCGATTATTATCCAGCTTACAGATCTCACTCCTGACAATTGAGGCTCGAAGGTCGAAATTGTTAAAGTAAGGCGATATTGAGTCCAACCGCTCTTTTATACGAAACAAAGCATGGCTTTGAATATATACTTTCAGTTCACGAGTATCGCTACTTCCCTTATACACGTCATTATGTTTGACTGTAAGATAAGACAAGCCGACGGTACTCATTTCGGAAACGGCCACCCGATATGCCAGGCGTTCTGAATTTTGGAAAAGGAAGGTCTTACGCTCTGTTTCTTTGGAGTAAATGCGGATTTTACAGTTAACATAAAAGGTCTGGTTGCAGATTGTCCATTCTTGGGTAAAACCATATATTCTGAATGTGATCTTTGAAAGAAAGGTAGTCAGGTAAAATAAGAAATTGAATAGTGGTCTGATGTGTTCCTGATATTCGGTATCGTAATATGTTTCGGCTTTTTTCCCCATTATGCCAAGGGGCGAAAGCTCGTCTGCATTTTGTCTTACCTTCTGGAATTTTAGTTCAGTAATAAACGTCAATCCATATGTGCAAAAGTTGTAGAACGAAAGCCCTAGATTCGGGTCACCGATGTAGGTCTCTTTCATGAATTCAAATAGCTGATCGTGAATATATTTCACATAAGCCTTGGGGACAGTGTTTCCTTCCATCACCAATATTTTGAACGGGATGTACTTGAGCTGCATCAATTTCTCCTTTTCCCGTTTGGTGAGCTTGTCATATAGGGTTGGGTCAAGTCCCATCAATTGCAAGACTTTGTGGGCGACAATCCCGAATTCATTAAAATAGGTATTGGTTGTTTTGAGATTGATGCGTGCCGGAGCCGGTGCTTTTTTCTTCTTTTTATTGGTTGCCATGGTGTGTGGTTTTTAGATGAATATCCCTCCATCTGATCGAAAGGGTGCTGATTAAGCTATTTTACCGCGGTTTGCTTTGCTCATTGTAAGGTGTGGTAAACTTGCAAATTATGTGAATTCAATTGCTAATAGTAAATTAGGGATACTTTAGTATTCCAATACTGATTCATTTAGTATGCTAATACTGCACGGCTTGGTATTCCCGTACTGAATGATTCAGTATTCCTATACTGAACCGTTCAGTATGCTAATACTAAACGGGCGCACATTAAAATAAGACTCTTACCGTCAATGGTAAGAGCCTTACTGTTATGCAAAGTCAGTCAATCAGATTACATTTAAAATATAGTCGAAAAGAGAGATTCGGGGTTCTTTAAGAGAGCTCCCCGAAGTCGAGAACTGGGTAGTTATAGCCAGCTTATAATCCCCTTTTACCAGGGTAACAGGCACCACGAAGGTGATTTTAGACGGGTCATTAGTGGCCAGCAGGTTTTTCGGGATAGTCGTCACCTCATTCGTTGCTTCGTTGGTGAGCGTGATGCCTACGGTGGGATTGTCGCCGTCGATCTTGATTTTTGTGCCGGTGAGATTAACCGCGCCGCCGGGAGTAAGGCGGCTGTTCACTTCGCCCGATGCTATATCGGTGACACTGTTGATAATCACTCCTGCCACTGCCATGCCGCGAACATCCACAGTGCAGGCGCGTACGGCCTCACGCAAGGCTGCGTTGGGGGTGACGCGCACCGATAAGGCATGCTGCGCACTGTCCCACTTGGCATTGTCGCCGACGAAGGTGCCGTTGACCCCCAGAGAGTAGTAGCCCAGTCCCAGGCTGACCGATGCCCCGTTGGCGATTTTCTCCATCGCTACTTCGGAGAGCAGGTCGATGGTGGCTTTCATCGTGCTGGGGCTGATGTCGGAACGGCGAGCTGCCACTTCGGCGATCAGATCCTCTACGTCGTATGTTTTGTTTGTCACTACACGACCGATGCGGTCGTCTTTTCTCTCGGTAAGGGGATTGTCGTACAACTCAACAATCACATTGTTTTTATCAGTAATTGCCATAATGAAATTAATTGAATTTGAGAGTTAACTAATTTGTTTCTAATTCACAACTAATCCGGATTGCTGCAAATGTAAAAAGATTTGTTTGGTGAAAAAATATATTTGATACAAAAGTGTTGTGTTTGAAAACAGTCGCTGTTTTGTTGGAATTCCGGAAAATATTGTTAATTAGGGTTAGATACCGGGGTGGTATCTAAGGATGAGATGAGTTTTTTATTTAAATGGATAGAACGCATTCAGGGATGTGGGTAAGATGAACTTTGAGTTTTCCAAAAGGCTCACGGTTTTTCTGTTGGATGAAAGGTGGATATCCATCAAATGCCGGTTTCATATACACGGTATTGGCACAAACAAGATATTTCCATGTAAACAAGGCTTTCGGATGAATAATATTCCTGCTATTTTTGCATCCCTATGGCAAAAAAGAAGAAGAAAAAAGCGAAGAAAAAGATAAACAGCAAGACCAGGGCCTGGATTGCAGTCAGCATAGTCCTCTTAATAACAGGTGTTTTTCTTTACTTTCGGTTGCACCGGAATCCGGAGAAAAAAGATCCGGGGCAGATTACCGGAATCGATGTGTCCAAGCATACCGGACGGATTAACTGGGAGAAAATCAAGACGCAAAATGTCGATTTTGCTTACGTCAAATCGACGGAGGGAGTAACCTATATTGATCCCTGTTTCAGCTACAATTTCAGGGAAGCGAAACGGGTGGGTATCCCGGTCGGGGTTTATCACTTCTTCCGTTTCAACCGGAGTGGGGAGGAGCAGGCACAACATTTTATGAAAAATATCACCTTTGATGACCTCGATCTGCCTCCGGTTGTCGATGTGGAAGAGTGGGGGCAGTATAACCAGTCGAAAGATGCCGAAAAGGTGTCGGCTGAATTGCGCACGTTTATTGATCTGGTTGAGGAGAAATGCGACCATTCCGTGATTATCTATTCCGATAAACATTCGTACAGCAAGTATGTTCAGGGACGTTTCGACGACAATGAGATCTGGATCTGTTCATTGGGAAGCCCTCCCGATATTGACCGCAAATGGACTTTCTGGCAAAATTCGCACAATGGCAAATACAAAGGTGCTCACGGAAAGGTGGATGTGAATGTTTTCAACGGAAGCCGGGAGAAATGGGAGGATTATCTGGCGGATTGAGTAGATTCTTAACGAAAACAACCGCAACAAGCTTTGAAAAGCCTCGTTGCGGTTGTCCTATATATAAAGGTAGAAAAGGAATCAATCCCTCACTCCCTCAATCATTCATTGCCTGATTATACATCCAGATACGAATCCTTGAATCCAAGGAAGTAAAGAATACCATCCAGCCCAATCGTAGAAAGTGACTGTTTAGCCGTCTCTTTTACTTTGGGTTTAGCATGGAAGGCAATACCCAAACCGGCAATGCCAATCATTGGCAGGTCGTTGGCTCCATCACCTACGGCAATGGTTTGGGCAATATCGACTTTTTCCACCTGGGCAATCAGGCGAAGAAGTTCGGCTTTGCGTTTCCCGTCCACAATCTCTCCCACGTAGTTTCCGGTTAGTTTACCGTCCACGATTTCCAGCTCATTGGCATACACGTAGTCGAAGTTATATTTCTGTTTCAGGTAGTTTCCGAAATAGGTAAATCCACCCGAAAGTACGGCAATCTTGATTCCCACGCGTTTCAATACGTTTACCAGACGGTCAAGTCCTTCGGTAATCGGTAGATTATCTGCAATCTCTTTCATGACTGACTCGTCAAGCCCTTTCAACAGACGCACACGTTGTTTAAAGCTTTCGTTGAAGTCAATCTCTCCGCGCATTGCAGCTTCGGTGATGGCACGTACCTTTTCACCTACGCCGGCACGGTCAGCCAGTTCGTCGATTACCTCTGTTTCGATCAGGGTAGAATCCATATCGAAGCAGATCAGGCGGCGGTTACGGCGGTACATATCATCCTGTTGGAATGAGATGTCAAACTGCAACTCGTTACTCAGTTCCATGAAGCGGCGTTGCATCTCTTCGCGGTTGTGAGGATTGCCTCGTACTGAAAGTTCCACACATGATTTGGGACTGCGGGCATCTTCTTCCAACGGGATACGTCCGGTCAGGCGCTGAATCATGTCGATGTTCAGTCCCTGTTCGGCGATGAGGCTTGTTACTTCGGCAATTTGTTGTGCAGTCAGTTTCCGTCCCAGCAACGTGATGATGTTACGGTTTTTCCCCTGCATATTAACCCAACGTTCGTAGCGTTCGTAAGAGATTGGGGTAAATTTAATCCCGATGCCCAGTTCGTACGACTTCAGGAGCAGCTCTTTCATGATCTCTCCCGATTTTTCGCTCTCGGTTTTGTAAAGGATTCCCAACGAAAGGTTGTTGTGAATATCTGCCTGACCAATATCCAGGATAAAGGCACCGTAACGGGCCAGAATAGCGGTCAGTGATGAGGTTACTCCCGGCTTATCTTCTCCGGAAATATTAATAAGTACGATTTCGTTTTTTGATTCCATGCGGGTTAACTTCAATGATGGACTGCAAAAATAGCCAATTATTGCAATCTCGATATGACAAAATTGGAAATATTATGCACGGACAATGATTTTTCGACGGAAAAGAGCGACTTTTATTATAGACAAGTCAATGATGGTTTGTGACATTTTGATTCGATAAACAGGCTTTTGTTGAAGTTATTTTTGTGATTAAGGTTCATTTGCTTATAAATCAATGTCTCAACTCAAAAAGCGGAGACAAAATCATTTTGCCTATTTAGGGGAAAGAATTGTTTCTACTTTTTTCTATCTTTGCATGCGAAATTGAAAAAACACTTTCTAAATCAAATAGAATCAATATTATGCAAACAATTGACCAATTCAACTTTGCCGGTAAAAAGGCAATCGTTCGTGTGGACTTCAATGTGCCTTTGAACAAAGAAACAGGCGCTGTTAGTGATGATACCCGTATCCGTGGTGCTCTGCCTACAATCAAAAAGATTTTGGCTGACGGTGGTGCAGTAATCCTGATGTCACACATGGGTCGTCCGAAACAAAATCCGGATCCTAAATTCTCTTTGAAACAAATTATTTCTGCAGTTGAAGCTCGTTTGGGTCAATCTGTTCTTTTCGCAGAAGATTGCGCTAACGCTGACGCTCAGGTAGCAGCTTTGAAACCAGGTGAAGTTCTTTTGTTGGAAAACCTTCGTTTCTACGAAGAAGAAGAAGGAAAACCTCGTGGCGAATTCGAAACAGAAGAAGCTAAAAAAGAGGCTAAAAAAGCATTGAAAGAAAAACAAAAAGCTTTCGCTCAGAAACTGGCTTCTTACGCTGACGTTTATGTAAACGACGCGTTCGGTACTGCTCACCGTGCTCACGGTTCTACAGCTGTCATCGCTGACTACTTCACTGCTGAAAACAAAATGTTCGGCTTCCTGATCAACAGCGAGTTGAAAGCTATGGATACAGTATTGACCAGCGCACAAGCTCCTTTCACTGCTATCATGGGTGGTGCTAAAGTATCTGATAAAATCCTTATCATCGAAAACCTGTTGGATCGCGTACAAAACCTGATCATCGGTGGTGGTATGACTTATACTTTCATCAAAGCTTTGGGCGGTAACATCGGTAACTCACTTTGTGAAGCTGACAAACTTGATCTGGCTCTTGAAATCCTGAACAAAGCAAAAGCTAAAGGCGTAAACGTTTACATCCCAACTGATGCTGTAAACGCTGATAAATTTGCTGCTGATGCTGCAACTTGTATCTCTAAAACCAACGAAACTCCTGACGGTTGGATGGGTCTTGACATCGCTGACGAAACTATCAAAACTTTCAGCGAAGTTATTGCTAACTCTAAAACAGTTCTTTGGAACGGTCCGATGGGTGTATTCGAAATGGATGCATTCGCTAAAGGTACTACCGCTATCGCTCACGCTGTAGCTCAGGCTACCGCTAACGGTGCGTTCTCTTTGATCGGTGGTGGTGATTCAGTTGCTGCAATCAACAAAAACCAATTGGCTGACAAAGTAAGCTACGTTTCTACCGGTGGTGGTGCTATGTTGGAATACATGGAAGGTAAAGTTCTTCCGGGTATCGCAGCTATCCGCGGGTAACAAAAAATACTTAAAGGCGCAAAGAACTGGGATTTATTCCTATCTTTGTGCCTTAGTTTTTTAATTCACTGTAAGTTGTCGTAATAGAGCAGCTAAGTTTTATGATTCAATTTTGACTCACAACTCTTGACTATCGACTCACGACTTTTACACTACCTTGCTCTTTTTGATCTTTTCTTCTCGTACCAAAACACAAAACACGCAAGAGAGGTACCCGTCGTCGGTAGCGTTAAGCAGATGAACAGTTGGTATCCAATGATTAAACACCCGATCTAACCAATCGGAGATTCTTTACCTTCTAATGTAATGAAAAATAAAGCCCCTTGAGCCGGGCTGTGTGTATTAATACCGTCCGGCTTTAAGGTGGAAAGGACTGAAATCCTGTATATTGAACCCTAATAATTTGCTTTTCCGTATTTTTCCAGAAAAAAATCGGCATAGAAAGTTGGTTCTTATAAAAATTCATTACATTTGCAGCGTTAAAATCAGACACAGAGTTATGAACATTTTCGGTTTTGCATATTACTTCTTTTTTTACTTTTACTTTAGCAAACGGTAAGAGCGGGAATTGATATGTAATCAAGTTTACTGAAAATGAACAGATAAAGAATAAATCAAATCCCGCTTACAGGCGGGATTTTTTTTTACCCGTAAACGAAATAAATGAACCGGATGTCCGGTGAAGAGGTTTTACAATGAAGAAAGTAGCGATACAGGGTTTTGCAGGATCGTACCACGAGGTGGCATCGAGAGCTTATTTCAAAGGTGAGGAACTGGAGTTCGTATTCTGCAAAACATTTAAAGATGTTTTTGCCGCAACGAAGAGCGACCCGCAGATGTTTGCTGCCGTAGCTATCGAGAATACGATTGCCGGCAGTCTTCTTCCTAACTATGACCTGTTGAAGGAGAGTAATTTGAGTATTATCGGTGAATACAAGCTGCATATTTCCCACTGCCTTTGCGCTTTGCCGGGAACAACGCTGGAAGAGTTGACCGAAATCAATTCACACCCGATCGCGTTGATGCAGTGCCACGATTTTCTCGACACTTTGCCTAACGTTAAAGTGGTGGAAAAAGCAGATACCGCATTGAGCGCTGAGATTATAGCAAGAGATAAACTGGTGTGTGTCGGTGCGATTTGCAGCAGACTGGCTGCGGATCTATTTGGTCTTGAAGTGCTGAAAATGGGTGTGGAAACCAATAAACGTAACTTTACCCGCTTCCTGATGCTGGCTGACCAGTGGGTGGCCGATGAAATTACGAAGGGACAGACACCGAATAAATCATCGCTCGTATTTACGCTGCCTCACTCGGAAGGAAGCCTTTCGCAAGTGCTTTCAATTCTTTCATTTTATGGCATAAATCTGACCAAAATCCAGTCTTTGCCGATTATAGGTCGCGAATGGGAGTACCAGTTTTATATTGACCTCACTTACAACGATTATACCCGTTATCGCCAGGCGATGGATGCCTGCCGACCTTTGACCAAAGACCTGAAAGTCTTAGGTGAATATTGCGAAGCGGAAACGCCTTGAGAATAGGGCGTGAAGGAATGAGGGATAGAGGGTGAGATAACCCACCAAACGAAAAAAGTAAGGAAT
>JAUZOF010000479.1 GCA_030706585.1 Bacteroidota bacterium | reverse complement strand
TAACAACTATCAGGTGAAAGCTACCGACTGTAGCTGTCGGGAAAGTAATGATGGTACTATCGGTATAATCTTTGCTCAGCCACTCAACTATACCGTTACAGTTACGGGAAGTAGTTATAGTAAAACCTCTTCTGCTTCCACTTCGTATAGTCTCAATGGATTGGCTGCCGGTACATATAATATCAATATCACATCAGCTTCATTATCCGGTTATCAGATGAATTTCTCAGTTGTAATCAGTCAACCGCAAGAGTTAACTGTTCAAAAGGTAAAAACGGCAAACAGCGTTGCCCAATATAGTTTAGCCGGAGGAGAGAATTATTACATTTCGGTAAATAATAAAACGTTTGTAACACGTTCAGCATCAGTGGATGTGCCATTGCAGCCAGGCGAAAACCGTATCAGTATCCGGACAGATAAAACCTGTCAGGGTATTTATGAAGAGACTGTTTCTGTAGATGAAGACGGTCTGATAAATCTTTATCCAAATCCGACTGAAGGTCCGATAACCATTAGTGTGCCCGGAAAAGAAGAGAAGGTGACTGTGGAAATAGTTGCACTAAGTGGAAGCATTCTCTACAAACAATTATTACCCGTGCAAACAGATAGATTAATCAACATAAATGCTACCGCTTTACCTGCCGGCATTTATACGGTAAGGGTATATGGTTCCACCATTAACGGTACGGCAAAAATGGTGAAGAAGTAAGATTGCAAAAAATGAATTATTCAATGGAACAAGCTGTTCCCCTATTTTATCGATAGTAGGGATAACGCTTGTTCCATTGGAAGAAAATAAGAAAAGAATATTCAACCAAGTGACATTCAATTTACCAATGAGAACAAAATATTTATTCACACCAATTGCTTTTGTAATAGCATTATTCATTGCCGGTTGTGGCGGTGATGAAAAAGATGAAGTGCTTCCTCCGGGTGCAATAGCGTTATTGTCTCCGTCGGGAACAAGTACCTGCATTCAGGGAACAACAGTCATTGCAGGGAAAACATCCTCTGTCTCTTTTTCATGGAAAGCGGCAAGCAATGCCGAAAGCTATCGCATAGACATCACAAACCTGAATACGCAGACTACTACCAGCCAGACTGTCAAAAGTTTATCCTGTAATGCGATACTGGATATCAATGCGTACTATTCATGGAGTGTGAAGGCTATCAACAGCGGTGGTAGCACGAGCAGTGATACCCTGCAATTTTATCTTTCGGGCACGCCCGCCAGCAAGTATGCGCCTAACCCTGCTGACCTGACAGCTCCGGCATCAGGAGCGGTAATCAATGCCAATGGGGCAGCTACAGTACAGGTTACCTTCCAATGGACAGGTAGTGATTCGGATAACGACATTGCAGGTTATACTTTTTACCTCGATAATACAGATGCATCGACGCTGGTTGCATCTTCCCTGTCATCTGCTACCACCACACAGACGCTTACGAGTGGTAAGATTTATTATTGGAAGGTGGTTACGACCGACAAAGCCGGAAACAATTCCATATCGACAGTTAGTTCATTTCAGGTTAAATGATAAAGACTTAATTAAATGAATACAGATGAATGCAGGCATGCGATTTTTAGTTCTCGCGTTGTCTGCATTCTTTCCTTGATGTTGTCCGTATCATAATCTATAAATTAAAAACATGCACATGAAAAAACAACGAACAGTCAGTACGATACTTTTTATAAGTATGGCTGTCCTGGCATGCAAAGCGGCAAACAGACCCGCATCGAAAGCTGTTAAGCAGCAAGCAGCGACACAGAGCAGTACTCCTTTTACCAATCCTATCATGTGGGCCGATGTGCCCGATTTGTCTGTCGCAAGAGCAGGTAGTGATTTTTACCTGATCAGCACCACCATGCACCTGATGCCCGGTGGCCCTATCATGAAATCGAAAGACCTGGTTCACTGGGAACCAATTAGCTACGTATTTGACAAACTAAAAGATACCCCCAAATATGATTTAGTGGACGGAACTGTTTACGGGCGTGGGCAATGGGCCTCGTCTATCCGTTACCATAAAGGAAAATATTACGTGCTATTCTCCCCGAATGACAATCCTTTTAAAGCCTACATTTATACCACAACCAATCCTGCCGGAAAATGGGAAGTGCTTTCCAGAACACCGCATTTTCATGATGCTTCGCTTTTCTTTGATGATGATGGCCGGGTATATGTTTTTTCCGGTACCGGATCTCTGAGAGAGTTGAAGAGCGATCTTTCGGATGTAAAGCCTGATGGAGTAGATATGAAGATTTTTGAAAGAGATACTGAAGAAACCGGATTGCTGGAAGGCAGTCAGGTTATCAAGCATAATGGCAAATATTATCTGTTGATGATTTCATGGCCAAATGGAAAACCTCGTCGTGAGGTCTGCTACCGGGCTGACAAGATTACAGGCCCTTATGAAAAGAAAGTGATTCTGCAGTCCACCTTTGGTGGATTTCCGTATGTGGGACAGGGTTGCATTATAGACGATGAAAAGGGCAACTGGTATGGACTTGTATTTCAGGATCGTGGCGCTGTTGGTCGTGTACCTCTTTTGCTGCCTGTTCGATGGGAGGACGGATGGCCTATGTTGAGCGATGCTAACGGACAGGTTCCTTTAACCGGAAAGGTTCCATTGAAGCCGTATGATACTGGCAAACGAATTGTAGAGAGTGATGATTTTAGCGGGTCGAAACTCAAAATCACTTGGCAGTGGAATCATAATCCGATTGATGAAGCTTGGTCTCTGACCGAACGACCAGGGTATTTACGATTAAAAACGAATAAACTTGCCGACAATCTTTATGCTGCTCACAATACAATAACTCAACGGATGGAAGGTCCCAAATGCCGTGGTGTCGTAGCTCTTGATTTGTCTAAGATGAAAGACGGAGATGTAGCTGGGCTTAGTGCTTTTAATGGACATTCCGGCCTTTTGTCCGTGAAAATGGAAGGGGATAAAAAATTCCTGACCATGTCAACGAATGTGGTGGACCTGGACAATAAAAGCAAAGCGATTCTTAACGTTGCTGTTGAAGAGAAAGCAAGAGTTGCTTTGACTCAGAATGTGATCTATCTGCGTATCGACGGTGATTTTAATCCGGGTAAAGATCTGGCTACATTCTATTACAGTCTGGATAATAAGACCTGGATGCCGATTGGATCGGAATTCAAGATGATATTCGATTACAGAAAATTATTTATGGGAACGAAGTTTGCCATTTTCAACTATGCGACAAAGTCAAGTGGAGGTTATGTGGATGTTGACTTTTTCCATTATAAGAAATTCGAATAGGATGATTCATAATCCAACAACAATCTAATCATGAAAAAACGGATATTATTAATTGCTATGTTGCTTACAATTGTAGCAAACTACTGTAAGGCAGAACAACCGGCTCCGGTAAAAACAGACAAAGGTCTTGTTCAGGGCGTTTATGAAAACGGTCTGACGGTTTACAAAGGAATTCCTTTCGCAGCTCCGCCAGTCGGAGATCTTCGGTGGAAAGCTCCTCAGCCGGCAAAAAGCTGGGAAGGCGTAAAACAAGCAGATAAATTTGCTCCGGCTCCTTTTCAGGGAGGAAACACTCCATCAGGAAAGAGCGAAGATTGCTTGTATCTGAATATATGGACTCCTGCGAAATCGGCAGGTGACAAAGTTCCGGTACTTGTCTGGATTTACG
>JAUZOF010000478.1 GCA_030706585.1 Bacteroidota bacterium | reverse complement strand
TTGGTACCAACAGCTACACCATTAATATACATAGTACCCGTATTTCCTTGTACGGTTACTGCAACATGTGCCCATGTTCCGGTAGTAATTGCAGTAGTACTATTGATTTGTTGTTCATTTACAGTAGCTGTTCTTATTGCAAAGCGAAGATACCCACTTCCAACCTGAGAAAGAAACATGTAATTGGTTGTTCCTGTTCCAAAATCAAAAATGCGTGGCCACCATTGCAGCTTATCCACGTTTACCCAGGTTGCTATTGTAAAATCAGTCAATGACGTTGTGATATCGTTCGGCAACTGTACATAATCAGACTGAGAGGCAAAATACAATGCATTTCCGTTATTTCCGGTTACGACAGTAGGTGATCCCATCTCTGATCCGATCAAACCTTTTCCAGAATCATCTGGGACTGAACCTCCGGATACATTATCAAACGAGTAATACAATTGCAGCCCGGTGGTCACATCCTGAGCATACAGTGAGGAAGAGGTAACTAACGCTGCCGTTAAGAGACAGAATTTCCCAATCTCTTTTACTTTCAAAAAGTAATTCTTTTTTTTCATGATTAATTGTGATTTAGTTAACGAACAAATTGCTGAAAGAGCAATCAATATTTTTTTCAGGCTAAATGGAGAAAACAACGATAAGAGAATATCCAGATTTCTTTGGTATAAGTTTTGTCTTTTCTTTGCTTCATGGTTAATTTGAAATAATGTATCAGACTTGTCTAAAAAATAGTTCAGCAAATGTATTAACAGCACGCCCTTACGCCAGTGGACAAACAGCCAAAAGAAGTGGACAAAATATCCTGATAAAATTCATCATTTCACGTTCATACCTGACATTTCAATAACATAAAACGCAAATCATCACTAAGCCATTACTATTTGTTGAAAGACAAAGTAAAAACAAGCTCCGGTACGATTAATTCGATTGGCTATGTTTGACATTTTATCTGAGTATTAACACTTATCAATACATATGTATACAATATTTACACCTATATAAATAACAGAAAAATCTTTATAGCTTCACACTTCCTCCGATACTCCTCCGATACTCCTCCGATATAGCTCCAATACTTCTTCGATATTGCTCCGATACTTCTCCGATATTGATCCGATAAGTAACAGGAAAAATATTGCTTTATTCTACCCGAATTCTGCCTTTCCGGTCCTATAGATATAAAAACACAACATATACGACTGTATCAGACAAAAAGTCCACTTACTTTCTCTTTTTGTCCACTCTGACATCCAGAATCAGAAGTAATTTTGTAAGAACCAATAATATGTAATCGTCACTCAATTCATTTCTAACTAACAATGAAACGAGCATGAACAAATGTTCATCAAAGAGAATAAAATTATATGCGAGTTCCATATGTAGCCAAAACAAAAATTAATAATGACATATGAAAAACAAATTACTCATTTCGGGAATGCTTTTGCTGCTAACTTGTCCAATATTCCAAAAGGTCAGAGCTCAGAATGCTATTTTCATCAGACTAAACAATGGTAATCAAAACAGCGTAGCCCTGAATTCACTAAACAAAATCACATTTTCAAGTACGAATCTGTTTCTGAATCTGACGGATGCATCGACAAGTACATTTGCAATAAGCGATATCAGCAAGATCACTTTTGGAACATCTTCCGGAGTTTCAGATATAAAGGATGAAACTGTTCTATCAGTTTATCCTAACCCGGCATCTGATTTTATCAAAATCAAGAACCTGGCTGGAAGTGAATCTCTAATCACCATATACAGAATAGATGGAGCTATTGCCCTGCAAAAAACAATAAATAACGAAAATCAAACTATAGATATCAGCGGATTATCCAACGGCTTATATCTGCTACAAACAAGCAATAAAACTTTAAAATTCACAAAACGATGAAGAAAACGGCTTTTATATTGATGATTATTGCGTGTTTTGTTGCTTTACATGCTGAGAACAAACTTTTTATCTTCAGACCAAACGGTTCACTCGTTGGAAACTTTGTTTCTACAATTGACAGTATCAAATTTGCCACAAACAATACCATTTTACAGCTTTATAAAAATGACAATACTGTATCTTCAGTAACAGTATCCACCATTGACAGCATAAAAATTACGGACGAAACGACACCGTCATACACGGCACCCGCTTATGCGGACGACTACTCTGCGATATCTTCCTGGAACTATGTATTTAGCTGGAACTTAGCGAATGTCCACGACCCTTCTGTGGCCAGGTACGGAGACTATTATTATATGTATCAGACTGATGCTTCTTACGGTAATGCAACCAGTGGTCGGGGGCACTACTTTGGCAGACGCTCAAAAGATCTGGTAAACTGGACCTATTGTGGGTTTCCAATGGCAAACACCCCTCCTACCTGGGTTAAAGATTCACTAAACGCTATCCGGGCACGTATGGGATTAGCAGCAATCACCAGTCCTTCATTTGGTTATTGGGCTCCTTGTGTCAGAAAAGTCGGCAATATTTTCAGAATGTATTACTGCGTTATTGTTGATAATTATATCGCTACCGGAGCTCAGAATACAACGGCTAATTTTGATAATTCATGGACTGAACGCGCATTCATCGGAATGATGGAATCAACCAATCCAGCTGCAAATCAATGGGTGGACAAAGGATATGTAATCAGTTCTGTGACTGATAAAACCACCTATTATCGTTCGAGTTTGTCTGACTGGAGTGCTTATTTTAAATGGAATGCGATTGACCCAACCTACATAGTTACCCCGGCCGGAGAGCACTGGTTAATTTATGGTTCATGGCATAGTGGAATTCCGGCTGTAAAGCTTGACCCGACTACAGGTAAGCCTTATCAATTAAACACACTGGCCGACTATGGAGCAAGAGTGGCAAGACGTGTAAATAGCGACGCAAACCGTTGGCAGGCACAGGAAGGCCCGGAGGTAATTTACAATCCTAAAACCGGATATTACTATTTGTTTCTTGCTTATGATGAGTTGTCGGTTGCATACAATACCCGTGTTTGTCGTTCGACCAGTATCAACGGTCCATTTTATGGGATCAACGGATCAAACGTAACACAAGGAGCTGATTGTTATCCGATTATCACTCACCCATATAAATTCAACAACCATTCGGGCTGGGTGGGAATTTCTCACTGTTGTGCATTTCAGGACACAGTATCAGGACAGTGGTATTTCAGCTCTCAGGCCCGACTACCGGCCAATACAAATGGTAATGCTTATAGCAACGCTATCATGATGGGACATATTCGCAAAATGATGTGGACAGATGATGGATGGCCGGTTGTACTTCCTGAACGTTACGGAAATGTACCTCAAACAACTATTTGCGATAACGATCTGGTCGGAAATTGGGAGCATATCACATTGAATTATACGTATCAGACACAGAAAACCTCAACGTCTTTGGTACTATCGTCCGACTACAAAGTGTCAGGTACATTTACCGGAACCTGGTCTTTTAATTCTAAAACCAATACACTCATAATCATTAGTTCAAGTGGAACATTCAGATTAAAAGTACAACGTGAGCTTGATTGGGAAGCATCTCCCCGCGTACCAACGATTGTTTACACAGGATTAAATTCAAGCGGATATTCGCTTTGGGGCAAGAAAGTACAATAACACTGTTTACTTCATAAAAGAGAGCGGCTGATTCAGAAAAATCAGCC
>JAUZOF010000477.1 GCA_030706585.1 Bacteroidota bacterium | reverse complement strand
TGATTCGATGTCGTGTGACGGATAGATGTAGAGTTTTCCGTTAAATACGTGTACGGCCGGATCGGCTGTATAAATATGATCGACTAAATACCGAGGTGTTTTCATATATAATTGTTCTAAAATGTAATCAGGACTATTTACCTGAAAGCGGCCTTAATAATGGTTCTATCTACCGGTTTAGGCTGATAATTCCGGTCAAAAAGCAACGGATAATCGTTACGTCCGGGAATAGTCCATTCGTTGCGCCAGGTTTGATGATCGGTAACGCCCCAGAGTGTTACCCTGCTGATTTGATTACTGTGTTTGAGGAATAGTCGGAAAAACTCTCCCATCCGGTTGTTCCAGGCTGTCGATACGGAATCGGGTAACCCATTCGCATAAGGATTCATTCCCTTTTCGAAAGCAACCTTTTGAGCGACATCTGCCCCCCGGTAAGGAGAAGGCAATAGAGTCATATCCAGTTCCGAGATGGATATTTTGACTCCCAATGCAGCAAAAGCCTCTATACTTTTTTCTTCATCAGCTACCGTTGGGAAATCCATTGAAAAGTGTCCTTGCATACCGATACCATCGACTTTGACTCCCTGTTTCTGAAGATTGCGGATCATTTTCACAACCCCTTCCCTTTTGCCGGGCAAGGCCATCGAGTAGTCGTTATAAATCAACCGGGCTGTTGGATCAGCTTTCCGTGCAAACTGAAATGCCAACCGAACATAATCCTCGCCAATGATTTGATAGAATTTACTCTGACGGTACGAACCGTCGTCCATAATGGCTTCATTGACCACATCCCAGCTTTTAATCCTGCCTTTGTAGCGTTTCATAACCGTGGTGATATGCTTCTTCATGCGTTCTATCAGCACTTTGCGGGAAACATCTTTTCCTTTCTTGTCCACAAAGAACCACTTTGGAGCCTGTGAATGCCAGGTGAGTACATGCCCGTGAATCGTCATGTTATGCTTTTCTCCGAATGCCACAAAGCGATCGGCCTGGGTAAAATCGAATCTACCTTCTTCAGGTTGCACCACCTCGCTTTTCATGCAGTTTTCGGCAGTGATTGAATTAAAATGTTGTATCAGGATTTTATCCGAAAGAGAGTCTTTTCCCGTCATCTGGTCATCGTTGATCGCTGCCCCGATCAGAAACTTCCCGGCAAGTGCTTTTTTCAGTGAATTCTGGGCTTTCGAGTTTGTGGCATATCCCAACGACAACAACGTTATAAGCGTAAATAATGATAATCTAATCCGCATCTGCATTTTGTATATTTAGAACTGAGTTTAATCAACTGAAATGGGCTCAACTTTTAAAACAGACTCTGAAGCCTCGTTGGCAGAAGCTCTCCGCGCCTTCAGTTCTGCTTCAATCTTCACTTCCATTTTTTTATCAATCACATAGAAAAAGAGCAACCCTGCTCCAATCAGGAATGGAATGGATGGAAAAATACTGACAAGCATTTTGGCACCCTGGGCAACCGACTCCGGTTGTACAATCTCTGCACCGGTTGCAGCCTGTTTGGGGATGTAACCATACAGGTTTAAAATCCACGCCACTAACGCTCCACCAATGGAGAGTCCGGCTTTCAACCCCACCATCATGGCTGAAAAGATGATTGCAGTCGCACGGCGTTTAGTCCGCCACTCTGAGTAGTCCGCCACATCGGCAATCATTGCCCAGAGAATTGGGATAGTTACCCCATAGGTAAGTCCGTGAAGCATCTGCGATGCGAAAATCAGCAGAATACTTTTCGGAGAGAAAAAGATAAAGTCAAAAACAAAGAATGTGGCTACCAGTAAGCCGGTTATATAAACATCGCGTTTGCCATATTTATCAGCAAATCTTTTGGATAAAGAAATCCCTACCATCATAAATATGATACCCCCCGCATTGAACAAGCCAAAGCCTGCTGAAACAGGATCATTGCCAAAGAAGTTAAGTCCGACACCAGACAGAACTGCAACGACCGGACTGATAAAATCGGTCAGAGCCGCTTTATCCACATAATTATTGAAATAATAGACGTAAGCCCCGCCTTTCATGGCCAGCGTGATAAACACCAGAATAGTCAGCGTTAGCATAATCAGCCACGGACGGTTACGCGAAAGGTCTGTCAAATCGTCTTTCAGGGATGACTTCTGCTCCGGGCTCGGCACTATTCGTTCGCGGGTAGAGAAGAAAGTGATCAGCAACATGATCGAACCAATGATGGCCAACCATGACATCACAACCTCAATACCAACGGCTTTGTCTCCCTTACCGGCAAACTGGATAATAGGTAACATGAATACCTGTACAAAAAACTGTGCGAACATAACTGCCACAAAACGATATGACGAAATGCTATTACGTTGTCCCATATCCCCGGTCAATACTCCACTCAGTGCAGAGTATGGCAGGTTGCTCGATGCGTATAACAACAACAGGAAGGTATAAGTAACGGCTGCATAGATCAATTTCCCTTTATAGGAAAAATGTGGTGTGGAAAATGCAAGAAATGCAACCACACCCAAAGGGACTGCTGTATAGAGAATCCAGGGGCGGAATTTCCCCCACTTTGAATTGGTTCGGTCGGCCAACACGCCGATAACCGGATTAAATGCAAAGGCTGCTACCAATCCCACTGAGAGCATGACGATAGAGGCATCGGTGTTCTTTAATCCATAGATATCGGTATAAAAATAAGCTAAATAGGTGATCAGAGTCTGGAAAACAAGGTTGGCCGCCAAATCGCCAAGACTGTAACCTACCTTCTCAAAAACTGAGACTTTTTGTGTTGACAAATCCATATAATCGGGTGTTAGTAGAATTTTACTTTTTGTACTGGAAAAACAAACTATTTATCCTTGATAATACGGCATGACATTGGCTCTGCAACAATGAAAGGTCATTATTTGCAAATAATGTGTGTCGCTAAAAACTTAGTATTGAAATGATATAAGAAAATATTTTTATCCCTATTGAATCCTGAGATTATGGCATTTTGCCAATTTGAAAAAAGATAGAATTATAACCCTGACAGGCGATTGGGCCTGTCAGGGTTTTTAATTTAGTTATTTAGTTACAACGTAAGCAGGGTTCTGATAAGCTGCTTTTTCCTCATCAGACATCTCCATTCCATCAAGCTGACCTTGTGGAATAGGACGCAAATAGTATTTTGAGTCAATAGTACGGGTGACTGTGATCGGGGTGTGATCACCATACTTATCGCCGCATATCTGATAAGTTCCTGCATATTCGGCCCACTTCTGAGTACGCACCAGGTCAAACCAGCGGTATCCTTCGCCGAAATATTCACGGGAACGTTCCGCAAGAATATAATCAATGGTAATTGTGGCAGGTGTAGCCGCAGTCATAGCAGCACTATTATCTTCTACTTTAGCCACATTTCCATTATTGTTCCAACGCCATTTTCCGGCACGGGCTCTGATCACATTGATCAACTCCCGGGCGCTTTGACCTGCATTTGTGGTTGCACCCTTTACAGCAGCCTCAGCAGCAATAAAATAGAGCTCTGAGAATTTGGCAATGTTGAACGGACGGGTACTTGCTGCATTCGGTTGACCTAAACCTGTTTTGTTATCGGTACGATAAACTCCAAGTTTCCATAATCCTGGATACACAATACGGCTAATGCCATTCGGAGATATTACATAGTCAGCTCTTCCCGGCAATACTCCGGCACCAATATT
>JAUZOF010000476.1 GCA_030706585.1 Bacteroidota bacterium | reverse complement strand
CCGTTTTTGTCTGAAGACGAGCCCAACTCCATGTATGCCAGCCAAAGGCAGCATCACGGGCTAAGTCGCGAGCAGTTTTAGGACCCAAATTTTCTGTCACCGGATAAGCTTTGATAAGATCGTCCGCAAATTTCCCGTAGCGAGCTTTTACTCCTGCAATATAATCTTCGGGCTTTCTTTCGTGCGAGAAACTGGCACCCTCATCAGAATTATAGCCAATAAGCACCGGAACATCGTTGTATTTGCCGGCTTCGTACAACTTATACTGATCATCGGGAATTACAACGCCGTCCACAATCGGCCAGCCACCAGGCATTCCGAATCCCATAGGAAGTTTGTCGGCTGAGATTTTCCGCAACTCGGCAAGAGATGTTACGCCGGCTTTCTTCATATAATTCTCTCCTTCGGCTTCCGCCTGTTTGAGCGTTTGCATGTTTTCACCAGGGAAAGAGACCAAACGGGTAGGTCCGAAAGAGCCACCGCTTTGAGAGATTGCTCCCTGAAAAAGTCCTTTTGCCAGAGGCGATGCGCACAGCATGCTGACTGAAATAGCTCCGGCAGACTCTCCGAAGATGGTAACTTTGTCCGGATCACCGCCAAAGGCTGCAATATTCTTCTTAACCCATTGCAATGCTGCTATCTGATCGAGTAAACCATAATTACCGGAAACGTGGTCAGGACTTTCGGCACTCAACTCGGGATGAGCTATAAAACCGAGTTGACCAACACGGTAGGCTATGCTAACCAAAACAACCCCTTTTTGCGCCAGCTTTTCACCGGAATAACCCGGTTCCGAAGTAGATCCAAAACTAAATCCTCCACCGTAGATCCATACAAGTACCGGAACTTTGTCTCCTGCCGATTTCGCAGGAGTCCATACATTCAGGTACAAGCAATCTTCACTCTTTCCTGATGGAGTGTTTCCGCCCTGAAAAGGAGCAGGAGCAAATTTATCCGCCAGCTTTACGCCTTCCCAGCTTTTAGCCGGCTGAGGAGCTTTCCAGCGAAGATCTCCGACTGGAGGAGCAGCAAAAGGAATTCCTTTATAAACTGTCAGACCGTTTTCATAAATACCCTGAACAAGACCTTTGTCCGTTTTTACAGGAGCCGGTTGTTGTGCTGACATCAATTGAGCACTTAACAAAAATGCAGCTGCAATACAAGAAAAACATTTCATATGAGAATAATTTTTTCGTCTGAACTAGTATATCCTATTTGATGAACTTTATTGACTTTATAAACAGATCACCTTTACTCCCTTGCGGGAATTTCACGAATACGTCATGGTGACCCGAAATGGTTTTAACTGGTACTGAAAAAGTTTTCCAAACTGCTGCACCTGTAGCATTGACCGGTATTTTGGCAAGAAGTTTCCCGTTTGTAAGGTCGTCCAGCCAGATTTCAATCATACCTTTCGCTTGCGAGGTTGCCTCCAGTTGAACTGTTTTTACTGTTCCTTGTCCCAACTCGACACCGGATATCATAAACCAACCACCAAACTCTGAGGTGTTTGTCACGCATTTATCATTTCCTTTTACTTGTTTTTCCACACCATAATAGTTGCTATATCCAACAGCCGGCATAGAAGAATAACCATCTTTACAAATGAAAAAATCGAAGTCGGCCGGTTTTCCTTCAGCGAACAAACCAACACTCGTGCCCACCCATGAGTTATAATTTGGTTGAACCTTATCCAGCTGAACGGCGCTAACGGGAGTTCCCAGTGCAATCCATTTACTACCGTCCCCACTGCAATATGCAGTCAGGTTGTGTTCATAACGCACCAGTTTCAACCACACAACGTTACCGAACCGGTTGTCAATGCTACGCGTTTCAGCGTTGAAGTTTAGTATAATTTTCTGCCCGTTATCAAATCCGGTATAGAGTCTGACAAATTCTTTTTGATTACCATTGGTAAGGTAAATACCGGCTTTTGATGCAGCATTAGTCGCGTTCAGATCCACCTTGGTTACAACCGTATAGTAATGATCTGTCTCTTTTTGCACCAAATGAGTACGGGTAGAATCCGGTGTTAATCTCACCCACCCTTTTCTTGCCGAAAGCGAATAATTAGCTGCAGCCTTCTTTGTGAGGAAATGCCAGTTATTGCTTAACACATCTGCGTCAAAATTATCACTTTGTGCGCTTCTCCAAAGAATTCCGGATTGTGGCAGTTTGGGTTTCGCAATAGGTTGAGTCGTCGGAGCCAAACCCCAAGGGCGATCTTCTTCCCAGATAACCGGATAAAGAGAGGTTTGACGGCCTGTTCCCGACCAGTCATCATTATCATATTTCTCGTAGCTTTGAGCAATACACCACCAGGTACCGTCTGCCAGTTGATAGGGTGCCGACATGTGGTTGGGGCGACGGAAGCGAACATTAGGATCGGCAATAGGTTTGAAAAATTCTCCCAAACGTTCCCATTTCGTAGAGTCGGCAGTTAGTTCTTTTGACCTCAGAACATATTGACCTCCGGAAACATCACCTGCCGGGAAGTAAAAATAATAACCGTTACGTTTGCACATTACAGGACCTTCTGCCCAGCTGTATTGCAGCTTTCTGTTGACCCAGTCAAGGTCAATAACCTTACCCGCTAACTGTCCATCACGTCCGAGCGCTTGTAAGCGATTTGTTTTCTGCCCGTTCTTAATTACCATATAAGGAGTTCCGTCATCATCCACAAAGATAGAGTTGTCGTATCCTAAAGGTCCGGTTTCCGGATTGGATTGTACCTGTACCGGATTGCTCCACGGTCCCGTGGGAGAATCGGCTTTACAAAACCATTGACCACCGGCTGAAAAATAAATCCAGTAAGATCCATAAAAATAAGTAATCGCTCCCTGCCAGATACCGGCTGAAGGACGATCTGTTACCCAGCCTGCCTTGGCAGGAGGCAACACACGCCCGATTACTTCCCAGTGAACCAAATCTTTGGAATGATAAATGGGCATGTAGGGGTTAAAGTGAAATGTCGATCCGCAATGATAAAAATCGTCACCCACTTTTAAGAGTGTTGGATCAGGATGATCACCGGGCAACACCGGATTAACATACGTGTTTACTTGTTGAAAATTTGACTTATCCGAAACGGATTGTGCTTGCAAGCAAGAGAATGAAGATAAAAGCAATAGCCCTGCGATAGAGCAAAATAAATTGCGCATTGGAATGTGAATTATGTTGTAATGGCGTGTTCTATCAAAGTTGACCGATACCGTCCAAAGATGTTTCAACTTGTCCGTTTAGGAGTGTTGATACGATTTTCTTTTGATTCGGAAATAATCCTTTATTTTATATCTGCAACTGGATACCCTAGCAGTGAAAGCATTTTGATAGCATATCTTTTGCCCAATGTACGGTAACCTTCGGCCAGAAAATGAAGGTGATCTTTAGCTGCCGGACATCCTGCTGAAGATATGACATACGAGTTGGGGATCACTTTTGGTAATGTGCCAATAATAGCATTCATACTGGCACAAGCACCACCCTGATCCGCACTCACTAATTCGCCTGCCAGTAAAGGAACTTTTTTAGACTTCAGTTTCAGATCTTTCATCAGGTTATCATAAACGAGCTTCACTTTTTTAGTCCAAAGAGTATCGTTGGTGTTCGACTCTCCCTGATGTATCAAAATGCCTTTAATAACCCCGTCTTTTTGAGCCAGTTTTGCCATCTCTACCAAACGTCCATAAGGATTTCCGTCATAAT
>JAUZOF010000475.1 GCA_030706585.1 Bacteroidota bacterium | reverse complement strand
GCCATCTTCGTGGTCTTTAAGAAAACATATAACCACGCAGATTACAATGCCAACAAACCAACGGCTACTTCGCACGTGGAAGAACTCACACCCAAACAAACCCGCGAACGCATTTTTGCCCTTTTGATGGTTTTTGCTGTTGTTGTATTCTTCTGGATGTCATTCCACCAAAACGGATTGACAATGACATTCTTTGCCCGTGATTACACTACAGGTTCTGTTTCTGGTCTCGATAGAATCGGATTTTCGCTGGTTTCCATGGTTCTGCTTATTGCAGCTGTTTATAGCATCACCAATATCTTTCAATCCAAAACAGGAAAAGGGAAAGCCATTTCCGGGCTATTTCTTGCCGCTTCTCTGGGTGCAATTGCTTTGGTTTATGCACATATGGAACCGTCCATTAAAATTACACCTCAGATCTTCCAACAATTCAATCCCTTCTTTGTAATCGTTTTAACGCCGCTTTTTGTCGGACTGTTCTCATGGCTGGCTAAAAAGAAGAAAGAGCCGTCAGCACCCCGTAAAATCAGTTTTGGGATGGTGATTGCTGCGGCTGGGTTTGCCTTACTGGCATTCGGTTCTATTGGTTTACTTTCACCTGCCGATCTGAAAGCTTCGGGAGGTGTAAGTCCTACGCTGGTATCGCCAAACTGGTTGATAAGCACCTATTTGGTACTAACATTTGCCGAACTATTCCTTAGTCCGATGGGTATTTCATTTGTTTCCCGTGTTGCTCCTCCGAAATACAAAGGATTGATGATGGGAGGCTGGTTTGGTGCTACTGCACTCGGCAACAAACTCACCGGTGTAATTGGTGACCTGTGGGGAGGTATGGAACTCTGGATGGTATGGGGCGTACTGGTACTTTGCTGCCTGGTTTCTGCCATCTTTATGTTTGCTATGCTCAAAAAGCTGGAAACAATTACCAAATAAGCACTGTTAAATAGCATAATTTACAGAAAAACCATTAAGACGATGAAGATATCTTCATTTTCTTAATGGTTTTTCTTTTTATCACAACCTCACTTCGTTGAAGAATAGGTATTATTACCTGTATTCTATTTGTTTACAGGTTTATCGGAACCAATAGCTTAACACTGAAGTTCCGCCCCATATTATACACTCCCGTTCGGCCGGTTACATTGTTTACATCCTCGTATTTAAGCCGGCTCAAATGGCTTTGGTAAGCCACATCAGTCAGATTATTCCCTGTCAGATAGAGAGAAAAGAGCGTATGGCCTTTGTGTATAACATCGCCACCGATTCCGGCATACAGCAAAGAATAACCGGGGGTACGGGTTTCTGTCCCGTAGGCCGCATAATAGTGATTTTGTGCAAAATAACTCTCTACACCGACATTGATATATCCGTTACGTAACACATTACCATGTCTTAAGATATCAAGACGCACATCGGTTTTCCATTTTGGAGACGGAGTCATCGGTAAGTAGCGTGTAGAATCAGGTTGGTTAAGCTGAATGGAATTGACATACGAGAAACTGTTTTCAATATGCAGGCAATCAAAAGGATGAACGTCGAGCATAAATTCACCACCCATAATACGGGCATCACCCGAAACAAATTTATAAGTCTGGTAACTGTTGGTAATTGAATCGCCACCAGCCGTACTGTTCAGCTTTCTGGAAAAGATATAATTGTTGATACGGTTGACAAAAAGGTCGACTTCCGCAGAAAGATAGCGCGATGAATAGCCCAGTTGAAAATCGGCTTGCAGACTGGTTTCCGGCTTCAGGTTACTATCGCCTATTTCGTAACGAACGGTTCCATCATGAACTCCATTAGACGCTAATTCGCCAATATTTGGAGCTCTGAAACCTCTTGACAAATTGAATTTTGCATGAAAATCGTCGGTTATTCTCCATGCGGTACCCAGGCTACCGGTTATTCCTCCGAAATCATTGGTAAAAGCGGTAAAACGGTGGTAGGCTGTAGGATCTGAAACGGAGGTTTTCTCATCATTTGAATTCAAATAGAGATCATCAGCGTGTTCGTGGCGATTATCGAACCGTATGCCACCACTAATGTCGAATCGTCCGATAGTTTTACTGGCAATCCCAAAGATACCGGCATCAAAAAGATTGTATTCCGGCACCAAAAACTCAGAACCTTTATTCATGGAGTGCTGATACATACCATTAACACCAAACGAAGCAGACCACCCGTTTTTTTGCGGCAACATATAGTGTACATCATAGTTTACGGTATTCAACAGGAAGTAAAGTCCGTACTGATCGGGATTCAGAACATCTGGAAATTCCTGTCTGCGGTTTTGCTGAAATCCAAGTGTGGTTTTCAAACTACCGTCCCCAATAAAAATACTGTTGTTCCACACTGCTTTGTAGTGTTTTACCTGCTGATATGGCATTCCATGACTGTAACTCTTCCCGTCAGCATTGTTAACAAGTTCAGTACCTTCAACGCCATTGACTGCAACCGGTTTTATAAATTTCCCGGATATTGAATCACGTGCACCTTCTACAATTCCGGGGGTGAGTTGATAAGTGCTAAAGGTCAGGTGAGAATATCCCCACTCTTTGTTTATACCGATCAAACCGGTTAGTGCTTGCTCTTTGAAACGTGAATTATAGACATAGCCGTCATACTTGTTCTTATAATCGTGAGCCATTTTATCGCTGTAGCGCAAATCCCATATAAATCCCTTTTTATTGCCTGCCAAATCGAGAGAATAAGCCATAAGTCCATTATTCGTTTGATAGTTCGCATAGAAATTACCGGCTATTTTGCCTTCGGGAAGAGTTGGTGCTGAAAAGAGATTGATCACCCCTGCCATGGCATCAGAACCGAACATCAGACTGGCAGGACCTTTCAAAATTTCGGCTTTATTCACGGCTTGTTCGTCTATTTCTATTCCGTGCTCGTCGCCCCACTGCTGACCTTCCTGACGTATCCCGTCGTTGACCACTACCACCCGGTTGTAACCAAGTCCGCGAATAACCGGTTTGGAAATACCTCCTCCCGTTGTAATTTGTGAAATACCGGGCTGACTGGCCAACGCATCCATCAGGTTGGTAGATGCCTCACGCAAAAGATCGGTATGAGGCACTATCGCAATCGGCGTGGGAGTTCTCACCAGTTGCGTAGATCCGGCTGTGGCCGTTACCACCACTTCGTCAATTTTTGCCGACGATTCCACAAGAAAAAAATTTTGCGTAACACTGTTTCTCAAATCAACAGGCTCAATAACGGACTGATGCCCGACATAAGTAACCTGTACGGTCAGTGTGGTTTTCGGCAAATTATCAATATGATAGGCGCCTTTGTCGTCAGTCACGGCTCCTGTTTTCAACTCGGGAATGTACACAGCCACCCCTATCAAGGGTTCTCCCGTTAATTTATCGGTCACAACTCCCTTCAGCGACGTTTTAGCCAAAGGCAATGGTTCGGCAAACAATAATGCCGGAATAATATATAAAATGATAAATATCAATCTTTTTTGCATAACGTTTGGATTTAGATTATAATGATCACCATTAAGAAATCAGGCATATTTTTCATACTTTCCGATCTCTTAAGGCTAATGTAAATGCGGATGTAATGTACGACATACCAAAGTGCCGAATGCAATACACCAATACCCGTGTAAGTCAATACTACGAGTTCTGATTTTTATAAAAGAAATGAGATGAGTGTCTTACGCGGCTGGCGGTGCGCGTAGCAAAAAGTGATGGGT
>JAUZOF010000474.1 GCA_030706585.1 Bacteroidota bacterium | reverse complement strand
TTGGAAATTTCTTTTGTCACCTGTTCTTGCCAGGTGTCATAAAGCCCGTCAATGAGTTTGGAATTCATATCAAGACGGTAAGGCTGAATGATGTCCATCGGGCGAAGTATGCCGTAAAGAGCCGAAAAAATGCGTAAATGTTCCTGTGTATAGGTTATGTCATCCTTGCTGAAATTAGACGGATTCAGCTTGTCGAATACATTCCCGGTATAGGCAAACAAAGCCGGCTTTCCCACGTGTTGAGTTGTGGAAAAAGAGTGGAAATAGTCGCGGGTAGCAAACGCAATTTTCAGGCTTACACGCTCACGTTGGGCAATATCTTCTGCCGAAAAATGGCGGAGCGAAGTAATGATCTTGTTGGCTTTAGATGAAAAAATCGGCCATGTCGTCTCGAATGGTGGAGCAGGGGTATGAAAATTAATTGTTTTTGAAGGAGATAATATAATTAGCATGTAGTTCCGCTTATTTTTTTTATAAATTCGCCGTTCTGAACGCTTTTGTTGCAAAGATACAAGAAATAAATCAGGAGATGCAGCCGGATTGAGCTCTTGTAACGAAAGATTCAAAACGATTGGAGGTTGTTTAAGAGAGAATTGGTTATTGTTATCGTTTCCCAGTTATTTCTGCACTTTAGTCTTTATATTTGTGAGACAATAGGTTATTTACGATGTTATTGATGTTGTCCTTAAATAAATGCTAAATTTACAATGAAGAGTGTCTTGTGTGTGTTGATTTTGTTGTTTGTCAATTTTCAGACAACAAAATCACAGTCTGGCGATGTTGCCGGATACGTTGATCCGTATATTGGCACAGGCGATCACGGCCATGTGTTTCTGGGTGCTCATGTGCCGTTCGGAGCGGTTCAGGTTGGCCCGACAAATTATGTGAAAGGTTGGGACTGGTGTTCCGGCTATCACTATTCCGACAGTATTCTGACCGGATTTTCTCAATTGCACCTGAACGGAACAGGTGTAGGCGATTTGGGTGATATTCTGGTGATGCCTTATGTCGGAAAGGTGCAGTTTACTCCTGGTACAGAGAAAGCCCCATTGTCAGGCTGGGCAACCAAATATACACACAAAGATGAGATTGCAAAGCCAGGTTATTTTTCGGTAAATCTTCGGCAATATCTCATTAATGCTGAAATGTCGGCAACCGAACGTGTTACTTTCCATAAATATACTTTTCCGCAGTCGACAGAGGCTCATATCGGTATTAATCTGGCAATGGGTATTGGCTGGGACAGGCCCGTGAAAACGTTCATCAAAAAAGTAGATGCTTCTACATATACAGGTTATCGATTTTCAACCGGATGGTCCAAAGATCAGCGTCTTTATTTTGCAATCAAACTATCCCGTCCTGCCGACGCAACATTGTTGTTCGATGGTATGAGTGCTAAAACAGGTGACGTTTTGGAGGGAGACTCCGCTGTTTTGGTTATTAATTACCGAACGGACCAAGGGGAGGTGATTATGATGAAAATCGGCATCTCTCCTGTGAGTGAGGAAAATGCACTGTCAAATATTGCAGCAGAAATTCCGGCCTGGAATTTCAAGCAGGTAGTGGATAAGGCATATGCCAGGTGGAACAAGGAATTGGGACGCGTGAGTGTTGCAACGAAAGATAAACACCAGCTTCGTACTTTTTATACAGCGTTATATCATACTTTTACTTCTCCTATTTTGTTTAATGACCATAATGGCGATTACCGTGGAACCGACAAGTAAGTGTACAAAAATCCGGGTTTCAACAAATATACAGTATTCTCTATTTGGGATACCTATCGAGCTGCTCATCCTCTTTACACGTTGGTTCAACCCGGTCGTGTTTCTGATATGGTGCAGTCGATGCTTGCCATTTACAGGCAACAGGGTAAATTGCCTATCTGGCCTTTGATGGGTTGCGAAACCGACTGTATGGTAGGTTATCCGGCTGTTCCGGTTGTCGCAGATGCTATTTTTAAGAGATTCAAAGGAATCGATCCGCAGTTGGCGCTGGAAGCCATGAAGGCCTCTTCCATGCGCGACGATTACGGGATGAACTATATCAAAGCCAAGGGTTATATTCCAGCGGATAAAGAAAAAGAATCGGTTTCCAAAGTACTGGAATATGCTCTTTCCGACTGGGCAATAGCTCAATTGGCTCAAAAGCTCGGGAAGCAGAGCGATTATGAGTATTATGCAAAACGTGCAAAAGCTTATACTGCATACTTTGATCCGAAAACAGGCTTTATGCGTCCGAAGCTGGATAATGGAAAATTCCGTGAGCCTCTTGACCCTTTCAAGTCGATTCACGAATGGGGCGATTATACAGAAGGAAATGCATGGCAATATACATGGTTGGTCCCGCAGGATGTGGAAGGTCTGATCTCTCTTTTCGGAGGAGAAAAACCTTTTGTTCAAAAGCTGGACAGCTTGTTCATTGTGCAGGGCGATATGGGCGATAATGCCTCTCCCGATATATCCGGTTTGATTGGCCAGTATGCTCACGGTAATGAACCTAGTCATCACATTGCATATCTTTATGCATACGCTGGCCAGCAATGGAAAACCGCCGAAAAAATCCGCTATATTCTCGAAAACCGTTATTTTGATAAGCCCTCAGGTTTGAGCGGAAACGAAGACTGCGGCCAGATGTCGGCCTGGTATGTCCTTTCTTCTTTGGGCTTCTATCAGGTGAACCCAGCCAGTGGATGTTTCGTTTTCGGCTCTCCGTTGTTAGACAGAGCATCGCTCGTTCTTACTGCCGGAAAGAGATTTACGATCAATGTTCGTAAGCCCGGAACCACCAATATTTACATTCAAGCGGTAAAACTTAATGGCAAACCCTATAGCCGTTCGTTTATCACTTACAAAGAAATTATGGCCGGAGGCACTCTCGAGTTTGTGATGGGAGATCAACCCAATAAGGATTTCGGGGCAAAACCGGAAGATCGCCCGCAATCTAGAGTTTACTGATTTGAGACCGGAATTATTGGTGGTGATATCAGCCTGAAGAGGTGCCAGCTCGAGGCAAGATGCTGAACCATCATTAGATGTTGTAGCTTTGAACTTGAAACTTTGAACTTTATAACTATAATAACCTGATTAAATTATTGATGATGAAAAACTGGAAATTGCTGGGGTTGATAATCAGTGTGCTATTTTTTTCAACTCGTTGTATAGCGGGAGAATCTAATATCACTATTATCCCGAAACCAAATCAGATTACCGTGAATGATGGTGACTTTGTGTTTAACAACGGGATGACGGTACAGGCTCCGTCCGATTGCCGAGGAAAAAACCTGCTGGTAAAGAAGCTGGCTTCGGCAGCCGGTATTATCCTCAAAAACAGTAAAGCCGGACAAAAGGCCGCTATAGTATTTACTTTAGTCAATAATAGAGAACTGGGTCAGGAAGGCTATCGTCTGACGGTTGATAAAAATAAGATCAATATAGAAGCTGCTACGCAGAACGGTTTGTATTATGGTGTTCAATCGTTGCTGCAACTGTTGCCTCCACAGGTGGAAAGTAAAACAAAAACTGCTGCATCGTGGAAGGTTCCCTGTGTTGCTATTACCGATGCGCCCCGTTTCTCGTATCGCGGTGTATTGCTCGACTGCTGCCGTCACTTCAGTACGATCGACGAAATCAAGAAGCTGCTCGATATGTTTGCCATGTACAAGATCAATAAATTTCACTGGCACTTCACTGAAGATCAGGCATGGCGCATCGAAATCA
>JAUZOF010000473.1 GCA_030706585.1 Bacteroidota bacterium | reverse complement strand
TTCCAACACCATTTTGCTGGAAATGTTGTAACTTTGTGTTTTTAAAAGTTTCAACTGCAAAGTTAGAATTTATTTTAGATATTTTCCATTTACACTGAATGCATTATGACAGAACCATTAAAAATTGATCCTCTTAGGATCATTGAGAAATACTATAAAAAAGAGACTCATCTATATAATATTTTAGTAAATCACAGCGAATTGGTAAAAAACAAAGCCCTTGAAATAGCTAAGAGACATCCCGAATTGCATCTGGACCAGCAGTTCATTGCCGAAGCAACGATGCTGCATGACATTGGCATTTTCAAGTGTAATGCCCCCCGGATCTATTGCCACGGATCGTCTAACTACATTGAACATGGGTACCTGGGATCAGAAATTTTAAAGGCGGAAGGATTACCCAGGCATGCATTAGTCTGCGAACGGCATACAGGAACCGGCATTAGCCTGGAGATGATTCTAAGAAATAATTTGCCACTGCCTCATCGCGATTTATTGCCAATAACCCGGGAAGAACAAGTGATCTGCTATGCAGATAAGTTCTTTTCGAAAACGAAGATGGATGAAACACTGTCTTTGCAGCACATCCGGACAACTCTACGGAAATTCGGAGAATCGCAAGTCACACAATTTGATGAGTGGAACAGGCTGTTTGACGACGGAACGTCCGCTTAATAGAACTTATGCGAGAAACCTACACTCAGTAATTGTTTTAATTGCATTTTAGCAAATTCTCCCTGAGGGAGTATAACGGAGTTGTCATACCGGGGATTAAAGGAGATTCGGGTCGACATGAAACGATTAATCGTCATATTACATACTATTTCCCAGTCGACTTGCATTGTTTTATAATTGGTATAAAAGTTGAATTTAGAGTCCAGTTGGATTTCATGGGTAATCGGATATGAAAGAGTTGAATTCAACGAGCTACCAATCTCTTTCAGAACTCTTTCTCCTGATACGATACCAAAAAGATTCGGATCAACGTCTTTGCTGTCATTTACATAAATATATTTATACGTGACCGGCGAAACCATAACCGAGAATATCTTCTTGTATTTATAATCCAAACCAACCCCGACATTCAACCGGACAGGGGATAGGAAAGAGGCTTTCATCACCTTCGAATTAATCCCATTGTAGCTATTAAAGAACTGAGTGGAGAAATCGACATTGGCACTGTAAAAGAAGTTTCCGGAAGCCTTCACCCCTAATTTACTGTTAAGTTTAAGCACATCATCATTCGTGCTTAACTTTCTCAGGGTATCTCCTGTTACCGAATTGAAGCCCATGTGCCATTCGCCGCTGTTTTCCCACTGAATACACTTCTTATCATCATAGTTCAACTGCCCGGATAGAATTCCCAGGACAGCCACATTGCTATTCCCTCCCTGATACCAGTTTTGGGAAATATAGTTTTGGGAGAATTGAAGCAATGCTGTTGCTTTGCGTTGCCACGGCCCGATTTGTTCCCGCTTAACTATTAACTTTCTATGTTTGAATGACTGGTCATCCGTGACGAACTTTATGTTTTTGATCGATTTTCCTCTGATTAGGTGACTTTCATAGGCATCGGGATCGGGCAAATCATCAAATGTCATAACGTATAGGTTTGCCGCATGCCGTATAATTTGTTCATCGGTATATTGACGTAAATCTGCAACAGTTTGTTCTGCACTTTGTTGGCTAACAGGTCTCAATAAACCGGTTGATAATGTCGTGGCTTTACGGCCATAATAAAGTGTCCGATAGTCTGGTTGGATGTTCCAGTTGAAATCAAAAGGCAGTCCTTTATATACCAGCTCAATAAAAAAAGGATTTGCTAAAAAGAGCAACGAGTCTACATGTACTTGTTCTTGTTTGGCGGGAATAATATAAGGAATAATTGTATCAGCCGGCTGTATCTTCACCTCAGCCGGTTTAGGCTCCGCAGGTTTGCCGGCTATTGACTTATTCGCCTTGTCTGTTGCACTGGAAGTCGCTTTTTGATTGGCAAATTTGGAGGCAGGAATAGTATCTGAGAATAATCCGTGCATTAAACTGTCGGTATCAATCATTTCAGATCTTGGAGAATTTTCATATTCAAGCTGTAATGTGGATGAATCAGCCTGAATTTTAGATACAAAAACAAAAAAAACAACCGTTAGAAATACCTTAAACTTCATTTCTCAATATTTTAATTCATTCAAATCAAGTGCAAAATCACGAAGAATTGTTGACCATTACCTATCAGTAATTCTCAAAACCGGCCGGAAGGGATTTATTCCCTGTTTTTGCACCCAGTTCCTTTATTTTCTCGGCAGTCCGGATAATATTCCCAGAACCATCTTTCATTTTTTTCATGGCATCATCGTATGCACCCAAAGTACGATCGATGTTGGCCTTTATTTTGGACATATCTTCGGCAAATCCTATGAATTTATCGTATAACGCTCCGCTCAACCGGGCAATTTCCTGTGCATTCTTCGTCTGGTTCTCTTGTTTCCAGATCGAAGAAATAGTCCGCAGGGTAGCCAACAAAGTGGTCGGGCTGACAATTACGATCTTCCGTTCCCAGGCAAAGGAAAATATGTCACTGTCTCCCTGCACCGCGACAGAAAATGAGGCTTCAATTGGCAAAAACATCAATACAAAATCAGGCGTATTAATATTTTGTGCATTTTGATAATTCTTCTCGCTCAGTAGTTTCACATGACTACGCAATGAGTTGATATGATCCTTTAAATAAGCAATCCTATGCTCCTCGGTCTCTGCCGACATTAATTTTTCATAAGCTACTAAAGACACCTTGGAATCGACAACAATGTGTTTATTATCGGGTAACTGAATAATCACGTCAGGTCGCTGAACCGAATGATCGGCACCTTCAACAACGACTTCCCTTTCATATTCCTGTCCTTTGGTTAACCCGGAACGTTCCAACACACGTTCCAATATCACTTCCCCCCAGTTACCCTGTTTCTTTACATCGCCTTTCAACGCTTTGGTCAGATTGTTGGCCTCCTCGCTGACACGGGTATTTAGTTCGGTTAATTTACGGACCTCTTCACGCAAACTAATCTTGTCCCGTAATTCTTTGTCATAGGTATCATCCACTTTCTTTTCGAACAGTTGGATACGCTCTTTCAACGGATTGAGGATTTCAGTCAAACTCTTATGATTCGAAATGGTAAACTCATCCGAACGTTCCTTCAAGATCTTGGTGGCAATATTCTCAAATTCTGTAGTCAATCGTTTTTGAAGGCTTTCAATTTCGCTTTTCTGGGTTTCGAGTTTCTCCGCTAAATTTGCATTCACCGTTCTCAGGCTAGCAATTTCCATGCCACGACTGCTTGCAATTTCGATTTGTTGCATTAATTCTTGATGTACCCGCTGCAATTCATCCGTTTTCAGGCGTATTGTTTCAACAGCTACCGATTTTTGGGTTTCAATATCAGCCTGTACGACCAGGAGTTTCTTTTCATTCTGGTCGTAGGTTGAGCGAAGTCTTGCCTGCTTCCGGGATGTAAAAAACCAGGAAACCAGGAAACCAACTAATAATGCAAGAAAGGCCAAACTATCTTCCATTCTGTAATGTTATGAAAATGTAATGATATTATAATGCCCAGATGGATGATGTAATAATTAACTAATACGATGCTGGATTTTATTGACCGGCTTTTTAGAAACCGTAAAATCCGGCTTTAAATTTCGTTTTTAAAGCGGTTGAAGGCAATCGTACAATTTATATCTCAGCGGGGGATGGC
>JAUZOF010000472.1 GCA_030706585.1 Bacteroidota bacterium | reverse complement strand
TTTTCTTTGAGATGAGATTTTGTTTCATTTGTGTATTTCGCTCAATACCGGGCTTATAAAAAGAAAAATAGCAATTAATCATTTAAAATACATACATTTGTGATTCATTGAATAAGCCAACCTTTAATCTATCTTCATCATGAAAAATCCATCGTTATTTAAAGCAGTCGTTATTACTACGTTTCTGCTGACGCTCATTACCGATTACGCATTTTGTCAGGAAATCACAGTTACTGGTTTAATAAAAGATATCTTCAACCACCCGATTGAAGGAGTAAGCGTAAAAATAAAGGGAAGTTCGGTTGTAGCAGTGTCCGATACAAGCGGTATTTATCAAATTACGGCACCGGCAAAAGGGAAGCTAATTTTCTCCCGTAAAGGATTTGTTACTCAGAAAGTAGCGGTAAACAATCAGAGTACCATCACTCTTTTCTTGCCTTATGACTTAGATGATCCTGATAGAGAGATCAATATTGGTTACGGTACGGTTCAAAAATCAAAAATGGCTCAATCTGTAAGCTCGGTTGATGAAAAGATGATCACGCGAAATAATACAGGAAATATCGAGATTCTTTTCAAAAACGTTCCCGGGGTTGAGGTCGTTCACTCTGGAAGCGAAATGAAACTGCGTGTCCGTGGTATCTCGACAATTAACAGCTCTTCCGATCCGCTGATCATTCTGGATGATATACCCTATTCCGGTCTTCTCAGCACATTAAATCCTAATGATATAAAATCTATCGACGTACTGAAAGATGCATCAGCTACAGCCATTTACGGAGTACGGGGAGCTAATGGCGTGATTTTGATAACAACCAAAAAAAACCGGTAACAGTCTAAAACAAACGCCCATTTGTTTTAACATATTTACTAAATAAACGATAATAAACCCTGAGAAATTGGAAATATTGAGGAGAAAATTGCTGGGAATCCGAATAAAATTGCTTAATTTGTAAATCTAAATCGTTTGGCTATTCTCTTTTGCCCGAAAAAAAGAGGTAATCCGACAGTCTCTGTTACTTGTAATCAGAATCTGCCAGTCACCCACCAAGACAATGAAACTAACCATACGACTACTGCTTCTTTTCTTTCTATTCAGCGTAGGATTCTCATATGCCCAGGAGCACGGAAATGCAACCTATTACAACAAAAAAATGCATGGACGCAGAACTTCTGATGGCAGCAGATATCACAAAGACAGCCTGACATGCGCTCATCGCACCTATCCGCTGGGAACGTTATTAAAAGTGCGAAATCCGAAAAACAATAAAGAAGTAATAGTAAAAGTGACCGATCGTGGTCCTCATCGGCGTAATTTAATCATCGACCTCTCTTATGCTGCTGCAAAAGAGATTGATATCGTGCGTTTTGGCATTGCTCCCGTCGAAATATCAAGAGTTGAGGCTGCTGATGCTCCTTCGGCACCTAACGATTCTATTGCGTTACACGAACGTAAATAGGCATCGACAATTACTGCACAATCATCTTTTTCAGGATTTCTTTCGACTCAGGTCCCATATTGAACAGTAAATCAACAATGCTCATGTTGGGAATAAATCCGAGTTTCTGATCAAACACTTGATAATAAGGAACAACTCTATATGCCGGATCTTCTGATTCCGGCATTTTTTTGGGATGTATCCCTTCACGAAGATCCAACTCACCTTCTCCGAACTCCGTTTTATAATCGTCAGTAAATTCAATAGCAACTTCAGCATCAATCAGTTCCAAAATTTTTGACTGGATACTGATATTGAAATCAAACAGACAATCCCATTTTTTCTCGTAAAACGGGAGAAGATCGTCAGTATAATATTCAAAAAACGGGGATGAATTGTAAGCTGCCACCAGCGAACGCCAATGGAGTGTTTGCCAGTCGGTATGAGAAGAAAGGCGTATGTCGCGGGAAAGACATTTGACGCTCTCTCCTTTATCAACAGGAATAGAAAGTGGAATGACACCGTTTCCCGTTACAATCTGGCAACGGTTGCGGTATGTCTGTTTCAGGTAGTTATCATGCTGCTCGATATATACATTTCGTGCCGACAACATTCGGGCGTAATAATGCAATGGAGCCAGATAAGCAACTGACATCCAGACGTTCATTCCACTTTCCATCAATTATTTTCAAGATTATTTTGCAGGGATCGCTTTCAAAACAGCGGTCAGATAATCCCAGAACTTGTCTACTGTTGCAATGTTCACCTTTTCATCAGGCGAATGCGGGTGACGAATAGTCGGTCCGAACGAAATCATATCCAGTCCGGGAACAGCAGAACCGATAATTCCACATTCCAATCCGGCGTGAATTACCTTAATTTCGGGAGTATTCCCAAATTTATCGGCATAAACCTGCGACATCACCTTCAGTATAGGAGAATCGAAGTGAGGTTGCCATCCTGGATAACCTCCAGAGAATTCCACTTTAGCTCCGGCAAGAGAGAAAACACTCTCAATCATCGAGCAGAGTTCTTCTTTCATTGACTCAACCGAACTTCTTACCAGGCAGGCCAGCTCAACGTGTGAACCATCTGATTTGACAATTGCCAGATTTGTAGAGGTTTCTACTACTTCGGGCATTTCCGGCACAAATCGTAACACACCATTAGGACAAGCGGTTACTCCGTTAATCAAGTCATCCTGAACGAATTCAGGAAGCATTCCTTCGGGGAGTTCAACTTCTTCTGCTGTAATTTTCAGATCCGGGTCAACCGAAGCATATTCCGCTTTGAAAATTGTTCCCATTTCGGAAATAGCCTCCAGAAGATCATCCTGGCCTTCTTCCGGAACCGTTACCACAGCAAATGCCTCACGTGGAATAGCGTTACGGAGATTTCCACCTTCAACTGATGCAAGACGTGCTTCGAACGAAGAGACTAAATATTTCAGTAAGCGGAAAAGCAGTTTATTGGCGTTTGCACGACCAAGATTAATATCCAACCCGGAGTGCCCGCCCTTCAGGCCTGTAAGACTGATCTTATAAGCCACATCGCCATGATATACAGGTTCTTCTTTGTATGCAAAAGAAATGTGAGCATTAATTCCACCCGCACAACCAACATAAAGTTCACCTTCATCTTCAGAATCGAGGTTAAGCAATACTTCACCTTTCAAAGTTCCGTTTTTCAACCCTACAGCTCCAAACATTCCTGTTTCTTCATCAGCTGTAATCAGCACTTCTACAGGACCATGAGTTAAATCCTTCGATTGAAGCAAGGCTAATGCCGAAGCCACGCCAATTCCATTATCAGCTCCCAGGGTAGTTTGGTTGGCTCTTACCCATTCGCCATCAACAAATGCGTCGATAGGATCTTTCTCAAAATCATGCGCCACGGCAGCATTTTTCTGAGGAACCATATCCATGTGAGCCTGAAGCACAACACCTTTCAGGTTTTCCAAACCCGGAGTTGCCGGCTTACGGATAATCACATTTCCGGCTTCATCTTCAAAAGACTCTAAACCAAGATTTTTGCCAAAATCTACCAGATACTTTGTTATCAGATCACGCTTCCCCGAAGGACGTGGAATTTGAGTTAACGCCTTGAAATTTTGCCATACAGCTACCGGCTGTAACTGTTCAATGGCTCGGTTCTTTTCCATATTGCTTGAATAAATGGTTAATTTACTTTATGTTGTTTCAAATAAGTAATTGCAGTTTCAATGATGGTGTCAATTCCTTTGGAAATATCTGTCGTACTCATATCAAATTTAATATCATGTGAAATACCGAATTCAATATTATTCATATCA
>JAUZOF010000471.1 GCA_030706585.1 Bacteroidota bacterium | reverse complement strand
TGAAATTGTTTTGGTATAGCGCAGAGAAATTCCCGACCACAATAGTCAGGACAGCGATCAGGGCAAATATACCTTTCCAGAAATAATCCACGTCAAGCAGGCAACTGTTCATTAGGCGGAAGAGGGCTGCAATGGCTGCTATTTTACCAACCGTAGCCATGAAAGTCGTAACCAAAGTAGGAGAACCCTCATATACATCCGGACTCCAGAAATGGAATGGAGCCGCACCAACCTTAAAGATCATTCCCAATAATATCAGTAACATCCCTCCGATAAACATCAGGGGGAGATGTGCTGCGTTTTGAGCAACATATCCTTTTATTTCAGCCAGGTTGAAACTTCCGCAAGCGCCGTATAACAACGCGATCCCAAACAAAAGAAATCCCGAAGCAAATGATCCCATCAGGAAGTATTTCATCGCCGCTTCATTGGAGTTGGGATCGTATTTTTTACTGCCTGCAAGGATGTAAAGAGCGATGGATAGCGTTTCAATACCTAAGAACAGCATCACCAGATTACCAAAGGAGGTCATAGCCAATGCACCTGCCAGAGCAAAGAGAATGAGCGCATAAATATCTTCCAGACTGCGTTTAACGCCTTTATAGTAAACCGGAATAAACAGGCAAATCAACAAGGTCGCGATGATTAATATCGCATTGAACGCGATGCTGAAATTATCCCCGATATACATATCGTTGTAGAGATGTAGGGACTGATTCCATCCCGTGAGGCTCAGGATAAATGCCGTTGCCAATCCGATGTAAAGCAATGGAAGTAACAGCTTCGTCTTATTGATCGCCCCCATAAATAGAAGGAGTATTGCAAGTATGGAAATGGTAATGATGGCTGACATATTTGAAATATTATTGACTCCTTAAATCCCCGGGCCGAAGCTATCGGGAGGGACTTTTGACGTCAGATGATTATTGTTTGTTAAGTGCTTGTTTCTACATCGAATAATTACCGGACGGTTAAATCGATCCACTGTAAGAAAGTTGTGGGATATATCCCTATCCAAAAGATAAACAGGATTATCGGGGCAAACATGACCATTTCACTCCAGGTCAAATCCTGAAACTGTTCGGTATGCTCTTTCTTTGCTCCGTACATCACCTGTTGATACATTTTCAGCATATAGACTGCACCGAGAATTACCGTAAGTCCGGCGATAACAGCTGCCGGAATGTTGTATTGGAACAACCCCAACAGTATCAGGAATTCTCCCACGAAGCTGTTAGTGAGTGGCAATGACACATTTGCCAAAACGATGATCATAAACACGGCCGCAAACTTAGGTGCTACTTTAGCAATGCCCCCCAGTTTATCGATTTGGTTGCCTTTGCCCCGTTTCACGATGATGTAGTAGCAGAGAAAGAAGCCAACGACATTTATACCGTGTGTAAACATTTGCAGGATTGCACCTTCGATGCCGTAACGGGTATTGGATAGTAGTCCGAGCGCAATGAGTCCGACGTGAGAAAGAGATGCAAAGGCAATCAGCTTTTTCAGTAAGGGTTGGGTAATGGCAATCATCGCTCCGTAAATTACACTAATAAGAGCGAGTCCCACAAATATCATTGAATTATTTGCCAGCACATCCGGAAATAGCGGAAGGATAAAGCGGTAAATACCGTATAGCCCCATTTTGAGCATGATCCCCGCAAGCAGCATGGTGCCTTGCACAGGTGAAACGTAGTAGGTTTCAGCCTGCCAGGAGTGGAACGGAAACAACGGTATCTTGATGGCAAATGCAGCAAAGAATGCCAGGAATAACGGCAACTGTACACTGTAAGGCAACTTCAATGCGTAGAAAGCTTCAAAGCTAAACGAATGAGGTGCCGGTGTTAAGGTATAAAGGTACAGGATACCCACCAGCATAAACAAGCTTCCCACCACGGTATATATCAAAAACTTAATGGTAACCCGTTTGCAATCGTGTGAGCCCCAGAAAGCGGTAATGAAAAATATCGGAATCAATGCCAACTCCCAGAAGATGTAAAAAACAATCATATCCGTGGCTGAGAATACACCGATTAAAGCCGCTTCCATCAGTAGGATATGAGCGAAAAAACTATTTCCCTGTTCTTTATCTTTGTCGGTGGAGGCGATAATGACCGGAACCAGAATGGCTGTCATCAGCACCAGCAGATAGGAGACAACATCCGTTTTAAAGCTGAAAGCCGGAATGGGCAGATTCAGTATCAGACTATCGAAATGCAGGCATTTGTCCGGGGATATCGTTAAATTGTATCCGCCGATAAGCGACACCGCAGTAACGATAAGTGAAGCGATAAGAGCAAACGACTTGCTTTGTCCGCGTCCGATTCCTCCGAAGAGCAGTAGTGAAGCCACTAAGGGAATTCCCAATATCAAGGCTAAGATCATATCCTTAGAAAATTAGATTATAAAATAGTACGGCAACAATGCTCAGCACCATCACAATCAGGTAAAAACCAATGTTACCGGTTTGCACCAAACGGAGTCTTTTTCCGGCTGCTACAGTTATAAATCCTATGTTGTTGATAACTCTGTTAATTATCTGCTGGTCAATTGTTTCTCTTGTTAATAACGATGTGCGTAAAGTTGGCCGGACAAACAGGAAATCATAGATTTCATCCACATAGAATTTTCCGGCAAAAAGTTGTTGAATGCCTTTTACCGGGGCAAGTGCTTTATCACCGGCAAAGCGTTGATAACAAACCCAGACCAGCAATCCAATCAATACCAGCGGCGCTATCAGAATCAACCACTCTGTCCCTATGGAGAAATGTACTTCGGGATTTTCAACCAGATTTTTTGCTGAAGTAAATACCGGTAAAAGGTATTTGTCAAACAACCGTACTTCACCAAACAGAGCCGGTATCTGGATAAATCCGGCAATGGAGCTTAATGCCGCCAAAACGACCAACGGCCAGGTCATGACCTTCGGTGATTCGTGGATGTGGTGGTTTGCACTCACCTCTGCACTCTCTTGCTTGTAAAAGACCACAAAGAGCAGACGGAACATGTAAATGGTTGTCAACAGGGAAATAAAAGTAGCGATAAGTCCCATCGCCATGCTATGTTCATACGCCGCTGTCAGAATCATCTCTTTGGAGAAGAACCCTGCAAACGGAGGAATGCCCGAAATAGCAATTGTTCCAATCAGGAAGACGGCAAAGGTGAGTGGAATTTTCTTTTTCAGTCCACCCATTTTGCGAATATCCTGTTCGTCGCTGAGTGCATGAATCACACTACCGGCAGCAAGGAACAGCAACGCTTTGAAAAAAGCGTGCGTAGTCAGGTGAAACATTGCTCCTGAGAAAGAGCCCAGTCCCAAAGCCATAAACATAAAGCCCAACTGGCTCACCGTAGAGTAGGCTAGGACTTTCTTTATATCATTCTGGTAAATGGCAATTAATCCTCCCACAATAGCAGTAAGTACACCAATGACCAGGATAATCTGCATGGTAACCGGAGAGAGAACAAACAACACGCTCGAACGGGCTACCAGATATATTCCCGCCGTCACCATCGTGGCGGCGTGGATAAGTGCTGATACAGGTGTAGGACCTGCCATGGCGTCAGGCAGCCAGGTAAAGAGAGGAATCTGTGCACTTTTACCTGTTGCTCCGACAAACAGACAGAGGGTAATAAGTAACAATGTGCTATCCCCTGCGTGTATGGATGAAGCCTGATTGACCACTTCACTGATGTTCAATGTCCCGAAATGGGTGAAAATGATAAACATTCCTACCAGAAAACCCAGGTCGCCAATCC
>JAUZOF010000470.1 GCA_030706585.1 Bacteroidota bacterium | reverse complement strand
TCGCTCAGCTCCCCCTCTGAAGCCTCAATCGTATGAATCCGGGGATTTGCATCAATCAGGGAGAGCACTTTCTCCATCTTCCGTTTATCACTTTCGATTAAAGTACATTGCGTGCGGAAAGAGAGAGCCTGAAGATAAAGGAGAGAGCCTCCGCTTTCCGTTCCGAGCCGAATGATTTTCTCAGGTTTAAAATAGTTACTTATGCGGTAAAGAAGCAGTAGATATTTGAGGGGCGCATCTGTAGAATATTCCGGAAACAGCTGCACGCGGGCAATCTGCTCGTAAATGGCTTTATACGCATAATAGCCACTCTTCTCCTCCACGACATCGTTGATAAACGAAAAGGCAAAAGGAGAATGAACCCCGTGTCCGTGACGGAACCGGATCCATCTGTACAACCTGAGCAACTGAATCCTCAGGCGTTCAAACACAAACAGCAAACTCCTATCCCTCATTCTGGTGATTAGTCAGTTCAGCCGCTTTTACTTTACGGAAAAGATCCGAAGCAAAGACAAAGTCATTCAAAGTCTGGTTGGAAGAGGTAAAGATACCGTCTTTATTCCCCGTCCACTCCAGGATCCCTTTGTTTACGAAAACAATATTCTCTCCAATTCCCATCACCGAGTTCATATCATGGGTATTGATAATGGTGGTGATGTTATATTCTTTGGTAATATCGGAAATCAGCTCATCAATCAGCAAAGAGGTTTTGGGATCCAGTCCTGAATTGGGCTCATCACAAATCAGATATTTGGGATTTAAAGAGATAGCGCGTGCTATGGCAACACGCTTCTGCATACCGCCACTGATCTCTGAAGGGAAAAGATCATCGGCCCCTTTCAGATTCACTCGTTCCAGACAAAAGCGGGCCCGTTCCAGTCGGCTGGCATAGGTTCCCCGGTCAAACATATTCAACGGAAACATAACATTCTCCAGAACAGTCATCGAGTCAAAAAGCGCCGACCCCTGGAATATCATCCCGATTTCACTGCGCAGATGCTTGAGTTCCCTCGATTTCATGTTAAGCAGATTACGGCCATTGTAGAGTATCTCCCCTTTTTCAGGAGTTTCGAGACCGACGATACATTTTACCAAAACCGTTTTCCCCGAACCACTCTGCCCTATGACAAGATTGGTTTTGCCGGATTCAAACACTGCATTGATATCCTTGAGCACATCCTTGGTCTCAAACGATTTAAATAAATGCTTAATCTCAATCATTGCAGCAAAAGTTTAGTAAGTATTATGTCAAACAACAATATCAAAACGCTGCTCGCCACCACAGAGTTGGTACTGGCTTTTCCCACCTCGAGCGCACCACCTCTGGCATAAGAGCCGAAATAAGAGGCCACCGAGCTGATGATAAAGGCAAAAACAAAGGATTTGTAGATGCCGTACCACACATAGAATTCATTGAAATAGCTCTGTATACCATACTCAAATTTGGCAACGGGAATCATATCGGTAACGAATTCCACAATGTACCCTCCGATAATCCCCGAGAAGACACTGAAAATCACCAGCACAGGTACGAACACAACCAATGCCACAATCTTTGGAAGAATCAGGTAATTCGCTGAATTCACGCCCATGATTTCAAGAGCGTCAATCTGCTCGGTCACGCGCATAGTGCCGATCTCGGAGGCAATGTTTGAACCCACCTTACCGGCCAGGATCAAACACATGATGGTGGAAGAGAATTCAAGCAGCAAGGTATCCCGGGTTGACATCCCCACCGCGTAAGAGGGGATAAACGGAGAAGAGATATTCAGGTTCATCTGAATACAAAGCACCGCCCCGGTAAACAACGAAATCATCAAAACGATACCAATGGAATCGATTCCCAACTTGGTCATCTCTTTAATTAGCTGTTTGAAAAAAGCGCTCCAGCGGTCAGGTATGGTCAATGCGCGCGCCATCAACAGGACGTATTCGCCAAAGCGATGTATGGATTGTCTGATCATAAAATTCGATTATATGTAAGTAGGTCGATGACCAATTTTGTTATTAATCCTGATGGAAAAATCCTCTCTCAATTTATTCACCCCCTGCGGAGACATGCTGATGGGAGATTCTTTCTTGCCGTGGGCTTCACCCACGGTTATTGATATTTGCCAACTTTCGCGGACTTATTACAGAGAATACAGAGCGGAATATCGTACAAAATCCAACAGGTTTCTAAAACCTGTTAGGTTTAGAAGAAATTATCTTCAACGTTCTATCGAAAGGGTGTGTTCCAAAAGTCAATTCAATCATAATCAAACTTACATATTGATAGTTCGTCTGTTCTTCCCGCCCCTAAATCTAAAGGGGACTTTAAAGAGTGGGATTTTGGTCCAGATTTGCACTACCAAACATCCCCTCCCGATAGCTATCGGGAAGGGGCTTGGGGCAGTTTGTACTTACAATTTGCTACTTCTTGAATAGACTCTTTTTCTTTTGGGACACCTTCTTTCGAGGCGCACCCATCCCTTTCGCTCATAGAGAAAGGGATGGTAATCAAACAGTATTATCACACTCCGTTTCGTTATTTATCAACTTCCCTTCGATGATGTATCGAAAACCTAACAGGTCTTTGAGACCTGTTAGGTTTAATCTTCGTGGATCTCTGTGATACAAATCCTCAAGAATCCCTTGTAAGCTGCAAAGGTAGCCTAATTTTCCGGTTCGTAACAAAATCCGGGTTAAGCGCACGCACTCCCGTTGTCAGCAATTTTCCGATTTTTCGATGATGTATTCGGGCCGGTCTTTCACCTCATCAAACAATATACCGATGTATTGCCCCAATACCCCAATGGTAAGCAACTGGACACCACCGAAAAATACGACCAGGATAATAATAGAGCTCCAACCCGAGATCGCATGGGTAAAACCCATCAATTTTCCCAAAACAGTCCATATCGCATAAACAATTCCCAGCAGGACTGCGATAAATCCGAGACTGGTCGATAACTTAAGCGGTTTGGTTGAAAAGTAGAGCAATGCGGTCGAGGCAAAATTCAGCATCTTCCGCAACGGATATTTCGTTTCACCGGCAAAACGGGCATCACGCTTGTAATAAAACGGCACCTGTTTGAATCCGACCCAACTGATTATTCCGCGAATGTACTTTCCTTTCTCCTTGAATTTACAGAATTCATTCATCACAGCCCGGTCGATCAGTCGGAAATCACCGGTATCTACCGGGAACTTCACCTCCGAAAGGTAGTTCATGCTGCGGTAAAACACTCTTGCCGTAAGCTTCTTGAAAAAGCTTTCTCCCTTGCGCTTCTCCCGGACACAGTAAACCACATTGGCCTGTTCACGTTGCTGAACCGCCAGCAGCTCCGGAATCAATTCGGGAGGATCCTGCAAATCGGCATCGATAATCACTGCCAAATCGCTTTGGCAACGATGAATGCCGGCAGTCACCGCGGGCTGATGGCCAAAATTGCGGGAGAAGTGCAGCACTTTTACCTGTTTATCCTGCTCCGCAATCGCACTGAGCATTTCCGCCGTGCGGTCCTTACTTCCATCATTGATGAAAATGATTTCTGTGCTGTAACCGGTGATTCCGTCCAATACCCTTTTCAGTCGGGAGTAGGACTCATGGATTACAGCCTCTTCATTGTAACAGGGCACTATGATGCTGACACTCTGCATTATCGTGTTCTAAAAGTTAGTTTTTTATTTAAGAAGAATTGGAGGATCGCGACAATAAACACTGCGATCAACTTGGCAATCATCGAATCGAGCTTTAATCCATCAATCAACAAAGCCAATATTCC
>JAUZOF010000047.1 GCA_030706585.1 Bacteroidota bacterium | reverse complement strand
GTTACAATGTACCTGCAAGAATTTTGAAAAAATTGGCTATCAAAGAGTTTCGTGTGTACGTATCCGGGCAGAACTTGTTGACATTCACTAAGTATACCGGTATCGACCCTGAAGTAAGCAGTTATAACAGTGTTTTGACTCCCGGTTTTGACTGGAGCGGTTACCCCAAAGGCAGAACATTCTCAGCAGGTATTAATGTTAAATTATAATTTACCCTCAAAAAGTATAATACAATGAAATCAATATATAAAAGACTAAAAACAGCAAAGAAGATAACGCTATTGTTTTTGGTGGTTATCCAGTTGTCGGCTTGTGAAAGTTTTTTGGAAACAACGCCAACAGATTTTCTTTCTCCTCAAAATTTCTACAGCAGTCAACCACAGCTGACAGCGGCACTATTGGGAGTATATTCTCCTTTATTGAACTGGGAAACCTATGGATTTGCAATCCCCTGTTTACAGGAATGTGTCACCGATGAAGGATTTTACAATACCGCTATCATAGTTTCAAACAACGATGTAGGGTTAAATACGCAAGCTTATACCAGCTATACTCCTAATCTATTCTGGAAACAGTGTTATACCGGTATCGAAAGAGCGAATCAGCTGATAGCCAATATTGGGAATGCTCAGAACGTAGATACTACTTTTATTAAAGCAGTAAAAAGCGAAGCTAAATTTTTGCGGGGTTATTACCATTTTATGCTGGTACAAAACTTCGGGGATGTACCGTTAAAAATTTCGCCCACTACCGATGCTACCGTTACAAACATTGCCCGTACTCCTGCTGCTGAGGTGTATAAACAGATCCTACAGGATATGACCGAAGCCGAAGCCGGTTTGCCCACTTATCAAAGTGATATTTATGCCGGTTCTACCAGTCGTATTACTAAAACCGCTGCTGAAGGAATTCTTGCGAGGGTATGCCTCTATATGGCCGGATATCCTATTAATGACAACAGTAAATATGCAGCAGCCTTAACGTGGGCACAAAAAGTGAAAGATTCAGGAATACATTCTTTGTACACGATGGCAGATACAGTTGCAAACGTGATTAATCTCAGAGGAATGAAATTGGCTTATCCGACAACAAATGGTAATCCGGCTTATAAAAACAACGGGTATGCACAGTTGTTTCTCAATATGACTACTAACAAATATTCGCCCCGCGAATCGATGTGGGAGATTGATGCTTCTATTGTATCAAGCACCTCCTATGCATATAATACATACCTGGGTACACAAGTAGGTATAGCTATATACGGAAACGACCCTATTTTAGGTACCTGCAGCCCTTATATCAATGTGCATCAATATTTGTTTAATTTGTATGCTACAGGCGATTTACGTCGCGATTGGGCTATTGCTCCATACACTATAAGTTATACGGCAGCAACCAATACTTCTGCACGGTCATTCTATACCGCCAACCAGTCGCTCAACCGATCTGTAGGTAAGTGGCGCAGAGAATATGAGCCATTAGGGGCAGGGCTTACCACCAAACCCAAATGGAATTCACAAATCAACTTTCCGGTTATTCGCTATGCTGATGTATTGCTGATGCTCTGTGAAGCCGAGTTTAAAATAAATGGTGCTACCCCTATAGCATTAGACGCTATCAACCAGGTACGCAGAAGAGCGTTTGGTGCTTCTACCCAGGCAGATATTACAACGCCCAATGCCTCTGTTGACTTGACTGCTGCTACGCTGACACTGGACGAAATCCAGAAAGAGCGTGCCCGTGAGCTTTGTTTTGAAGGAGTGAGAAAAGCCGATTTGATTCGATGGGGAATCTATATGCAAAGAATGCAGGATATAATCACGAATGTCAATTCAGTAGGGCAACCATCAGGCTGGAGAAGTAATGCACTTATGTCACCACAAAATACGATCAATGCCGGCCCGAAAGTATTGCTATGGCCCATCCCTTCAAGCGAAGTGCTTGTAAATACGGCCATTACTCAAAATCCGGGATATTAATGAAATACTGCCGGGATGAATTTTGAGTTATTTCGGCAGTTCAATTATAAATTTTATGTTTTAAACCCGGAGACGGATGCTTTACAAAGAGAATCCGGTTTCCAACCAAAAAGATAAATAGAAAATCATGAAAAAAATAATATATTCAATACTTCCTTTACTGGGAGTGCTATGGTTGAGTTCCTGTAATAAGGACATAGTACCTTATGAACTCAGCTTTGATGTAAAAGTATTTAACAATGCTCAAATCGAAAAAGATACCTTTCGTGTAAATGACACCATTAATTTCAAGTTTAGTGGGAATCCTGATTTCATTACCTTTTACTCCGGTGAATTAGGGCGTGAGTATCGTAATGTAAACAGAACCAGTCAGAAGAGTTACCTGGATACTTTGTCTTTCTCTTCAAAAATGGACACAGTAGCTTCCTCTGGAAATGGTACGCTTAAATTGTATGTTTCAACCAACTTAAAGGCGTATACTCAGTACAATACAGCTGATTCTTTGGCTGTGTTGGCTGCAGGCTGGAAAGATATAAGCAGCAGGGCCACCTGGGCTACGTCCACTACAACAGTTTCGTCCGGCAAAATCAGCCTCAATGCTGAAGCCCAAACCGATAGCCTTGTTTGGTTGGCGTTCAGGTATCAGGCTTCGCCGAACGTAGCCCAATCATCGTGGTCGATAACCAATATTTTATTGAAACACACTGCCGACAATGCAACTTATACCCTTTTGACCCCTGCCACAGTAGTTCCTACCACATTCCCTTCCTATAGTTTAAGCCCGGGTTGGGGTGTCGTCGATTTGCAAAAACGTATCGGGACGCGCGGATGGATTCCGTATAATGGAACTTCCATTTCTGCAACAGGAGGTCCATCATTAGTGCCAGCAACGGGACAGAGTTACGCAACAAGTGCTTCAACAAACAGGTTAGCTGTGACGGGCTCCTTCAAGGATCCCACAAGCGCAACCAATGTGGATACCTGGATAATTGCCGGACCAATCGACCTATCCAGGGTTTATCCGGATTATGGTGTACAGATAAAAAACTATTCTGAAAATGCAATGACCATGAGTAAGGGTTTTTATGCATCGTTGAAGGCTAATTATACCTACAAATTCACTAAAGCGGGAACGTATACGGTTGTTTTTGTTGCAGGCAATGCTACCAAAGATGGGCAGGTAAGTGGCACTAAATCAGTAACAATAACTGTTCGCTGATCGTGACTTTTTCTTTTCTTCTTTTAGAGCCCTGGTAGAACATGCCAGCGGTGGCGTAAAATGATGTCGTATTATCAAAGATCGCTTTTGATGCCACAAGTTTGGTTTTGATGACATAATCATGGAACCGGCTTGTGGTCTTCATAATTTGAGAATCACGCTGAATAACAGCGATATGTAATATTAACAGAAATAATATATCATGAGAATAAAGCTTTTTATTGTTTTGGCATTAGCAATATTAAGTCTTAATGCACAGAAGAATGGAATCAATAATAATCTAAAAGAAAACTTTCTTTCACCACCTGTTTCAGCAATGCCCTGGGTTTATTGGACCTGGTTGGGTGGAAACATAAATAAAGAAGGTATTACTGCCGATTTAGAAGCGATGAAACGTGTTGGAATTGGAGGTGTCATCATTTTGGATGTAGACCAAGGTACACCTCATGGTCCTGTTGTTTTTTTTGATTCGCAATGGAAATCGATATTCAAACATACTATTGCCGAAGCTAAAAGACTGGGCATGGAAGTGAACATGAATAATGCACAAGGATACGAAGGTTCCGGTGGATATTGGATAACGCCCGATAAAGCAATGCAGGAAGTTGTAAAATACGAAAAACATGTTTCGGCAGGTACAAATGGAATGCATTGGGAAGGAAAACTTGATAAACCAACAGAGGCATTGGAATACAGAGATATTGCTGTTTTAGCCATTGCAGAGCCCGATACAGCCTTAAGGTCTAAATTCAAATTGCCTCAACTAAATCTTAAAGCACTATTATGGGGCGGGTGGATTACCTACAATAATACGGGTATTTCGAAGCCACCTTATGATAGTATTTTGTCTGAACAAATCTGTATTCCAAAAGAGAAAATAATTGATTTGACTTCTAAAATGGATATAAATGGGAATATTGTTTGGGATGTACCGGCAGGAGAATGGACGATTATTCGATATGGTCATGCATGGAATAAGCGAACCGTTTATCCTACACCGGAGGGTGAAGGAGGTCCAGAATCGGATAAGCTTAGTAAAGAAGCAACCCAACTTCATTTTAATTCATTTGTAAAAGAATTAAATTCAATTGCTCAACCTTTTACCAAAAACACATTGGTAGCCACACATATTGATAGTTGGGAACGGGGTGGACAAAACTGGACTGCAAGCATGCGACAAGAATTTCTTAAAAGGAGGGGCTATGACATTGTACCTTATTTGCCGGCATTATCTGGAAGAATTATTGAAAATGTGAATATTACAGAACGTTTCCTCTTTGATTTGCGGAAAACTGTTTCAGAACTCACTGTAGAAAATTATGTGAAAGAGTATCATCGTTTGGCACAAGAAAACGGGTTGCGTCTGACATACGAGTGTTATACAACCATGGGAAATGACCTTAACGCTGCTAATTATGTAGATGAACCAATGGCTGAGTTTTGGAATCCTGATAAATCAAATGGATTTTTCCCAACAACAAAATCGATGTCATCAGTAGCACATTTGAATAGTCGTTCAATTGTCAGTTCTGAGGCCTTTACTTCTAATCAGGATGAAAAATGGAAATATCATCCTGCCATAATTAAAGCATTGGGTGATAAGGCCTTTTGTAGTGGTGTAAATCGATTCGTCTTTCATAGATATGCCGCACAACCTTTCGTAAATGCTAAGCCCGGGCTGCAAATGGGCCCATGGGGATTGCATTATGAACGTACCAATACCTGGTGGGAATGGTCAAAGCCGTGGCATGAATATTTGGCAAGATGTCAATATCTTTTAAGGCAGGGAGACTTTAATGCGGATGTCCTGAATGTACTTCCCGAAGAACCTCTTTATCGGTTTAAAATGTTGTCAATAAAAGGGTATGACTATGACGCTTGTGGAGAGGAGTTATTTAAGCAGGTTATCGTTAAAGATGGAAAGCTTGTTCTTCCCAATGGCAGACAATATAAAATGTTAGTATTAACTCATAACGGTTGTATGTCGGTGCAAATGCTTACCCATATTGCCGAATTAATTAAGAAAGGGGCAAATGTGTTTGGAGAAGCTCCTCGTCAAACACCGGGTTTAGAAGGATACCCGAAAGCAGAAAATGAATTGCAGTTATTGACAAAAGAGTTATGGGGTAATGGCAATGAAAAGATGAGAAAGATAGGTGATGGTAATTTATTTCAAAATTGTAGCATTGAGGAAGCATTAAAGATGTTGAAAATTGCTCCCGACTTCCAGGCCAGCAAAGAAATGAATTGGATTCATCGTACCGTTGAAGGTAAAGATGTATATTTTATTGCAAATCCGGCTGATTCCTCCATTCATGTGAACTGTAGTTTTAGAGTTATCAACAAAGTGCCGGAAATATGGAATCCTGAAACCGGCAAGGTGTCAACTTATTTATCTTATAACCAACAAGATAAGCTTGGAATTATTAATCTTTCATTGTCACTTTATGCCAATCAATCTGTTTTTGTTGTTTTTACACCAACAGCACAAACAAAAAAAAATGTTGTATCTGTCGTTTGTGATAATAAAGAATTGCTGAATTATGGGATGGCGGAAGGTGATAAGAACAGTTTTAATTCAATGTCAGGAGATGTTATGCCAAATGCCACTTATTCAATTACGTTAAGCAATGGTAAAAAGGACATTTTCACTGCTACAAAAAGCATTCCTTCCATTCATTTGGATGAAAATTGGGATGTGCATTTTCAGGAAGGTTTAGGAGCACCGGTAAAAACCACTTTTTCAAAATTGATTTCCTGGAGTGATGTTTCAGATGCTGGAATTAAATATTTTTCGGGAACCGCTACTTATACAAAAACAATAAATATTCCAAAGGGATATTTGTCTGATAAAAATAGGATTATCCTTGATTTGGGCAGAGTGGAAGTAATGGCAAAGGTGAAAGTAAATGGGAAGGATTTGGGAATACTTTGGAAGAAACCTTATCGTGTCGACCTGTCAGAGGTCATAAAAGAGGGGAAAAATGAATTGGAAGTTGAGGTTGTAAATCTTTGGCCTAACAGATTGATAGGAGATGAACAGACAACTGAAGACGCTCTTCGAAATAAAAATGGAACATTGCAGAGTTGGCCTAAATGGTTACTGGATGGGAAGACTTCATCAAACGGTCGATATACATTTTGCAGTTGGAAACTTTACGATAAAGATGCCAAACTACTTCCGTCAGGTTTGATTGGTCCTGTTGAAATAAAATTCGTTCCCAATATCTACAGAAAATATCCAAAGGACTTTAAATGAAATTATGTCAGTGCTGTTTAAACTACTTTTATTTTAGAATTACGCTGAATAACAGCAATATATAATATTAATCGAAAGAAAGTCTATTGATTACATGCTTAAATTCATGAAAAAAACAATTTTAGCCATTGTTTTGCCCTTGTTGTTGCTTACGGTGAAGGCACAGGTACAAATTTCCTCGCTCACAACAGAGCATTTAATCAATCCGATTGGTTTAGACGAATCCCAACCAAAGTTTGGTTGGATATTGACCTCTAAACAACGAAATGTGATGCAAACAGCTTACGAAATTCAGGTAAGTGAGAATGCCAATGTGGCGGGCAAATTAATTTGGCAAACAGGTAAAGTTTCCTCTGATGCCTCTATAAATATCCCTTTTGGAGGAGAAAAACTGCAATCCGGCAAACGATACTTCTGGCGGGTGCGTGCGTGGGATAATAAAGGCAATTGTACCGGTTGGAGTAATGTGAATTTTTGGCAAATGGCTTTGCTGAATACTGCTGACTGGAAGGCAAAATGGATAGAAGCCGATATCAAAGAAGTAAAACGCTTGTGTCCGCAATTCCGTAAGTCGTTTTCTGCGGCCAAAACCATTCAGTCGGCAACAGCATACATTACAGCGCACGGTATGTACGAAGCCAATATTAACGGGAGGAAGGTTGGTGATGCATTTTTGACACCCGGTTTTACAAGTTACAATAAACGTCTTCAATATCAGACTTATGATGTGACAAGCATGTTGCAAAAAGGCGAAAATGTTATTGCCGTAAATGTGGGTAACGGCTGGTATCGTGGCTATCTGGGTTGGGTTACGCAGGTGAATACCTGGGGCGATAAACTGGGTTTGTTGCTTCAGTTGGATATTAGCTATGCCGATGGAACGAAAGAGACTGTAATGACAGATGGATCCTGGAAATCGGCAACGGGGAGCATCGTAACTGCCGAAATCTATCACGGTGAAACCATTGATGCCAACAAGGAAACCACCGGTTGGAAATTGCCAAACTATGATGATTCTAAATGGGCTGGCGTGAAAGTGGCTGATTACAAGTTGAATAATCTGATAGCAACCTATAACGAGCCTGTGCGTAAACACGAGGTGTTCAAAGCCACAAAAGTAATTACCACGCCAAAAGGCGAAAAAGTGCTCGATTTTGGACAAAATATGGTAGGTTTCGAATCCATTAAAATTAAAGGCCAGAAAGGCGATACCATTCGTATTTATCATGCCGAGGTGTTGGATAAAGCCGGTAATTTCTATACCGAAAATTTGCGTACAGCCACAGCAATTAGTACGTACGTTTTATCAGGAAATGGTGAGGAGATTTTTGAACCTCATTTTACATTTTACGGTTTCCGCTACATTAAAATTGTTGGTGTACGGGGCGAAATAAATCCCGAAAATTTCCCTGCCGTGGCACTTTATTCTGATATGCCTAAAACAGGTAGTTTTACTACCAGTAATTCGTTAATCAATCAGTTGCAAAGCAATATTACATGGGGACAAAAAGGTAATTTCCTGGATATTCCTACCGATTGTCCACAACGCGATGAGCGATTGGGTTGGACGGGCGATGCGCAAGTATTTGTCCGTACAGCTGCCTACAACGGTGGTGTCTATAACTTTTTTAATAAATGGATGAAGGACCTGGCCGCCGACCAATGGGAAGATGGACGTGTACCCTGGGTAATTCCAAACATTTTTACTACTTCCAAAAAAGAATCAGGCTCAACCGGTTGGTCGGATGCTTCTACCATTATTCCATGGAATATTTACATGGCTTATGGTGATAAACGAATTTTGGAAAATCAATACCCAAGCATGAAAAAATGGGTGGACTACATGAAAAATAAAAGCGTAAACAGCCTGTGGAATACCGAGAAATTTCACTTTGGCGATTGGCTTTTTTTCCGTCCGTCCGATGATAAAGACGGCATTGCAGCCATCACCGATAAGAATATGATAGCACAATGTTTCTTTGCGCACTCCACACAAATGCTTATCAATGCAGCACAAGTGTTGGGAAAAACTGATGATATGAAACTTTATTCCGACTTATTATCGAAGGTGAAAAAGGCCTATATGGATGAATACATGACTGCCAACGGAGGATTAGTTTCAAGCACGCAAACAGCTTATGTACTGGCACTTCACTTCGATATGTTACCAGAGAATCTTCGTCAGCAAGCGGCAGACCGTTTGGTGAAGAATATCGCAAAATACAACAATCATATCACCACTGGCTTTATTGGCACACCTTATATCTGCCACGTCCTTTCGCGTTTTGGTTACGAAGATGTAGCGTATAAACTCTTGTTGCAGAAAACATATCCTTCGTGGTTATATCCTGTAACAGTGGGCGCTACTACCATTTGGGAACGTTGGGATGCGCAAAAGCCCGATGGCAGTTTTCAGACTTCTGAGATGAACTCGTTTAATCATTATGCTTACGGCGCTATTGGCGACTGGATGTATCGCGAGGCTGCCGGATTGCGCGAAGAGGCTGCCGGTTATAAGGAAATCATCGTGCAACCGCACCCTGGTGGCGATTTCACCTACATGAATGCCGACCTGAAAACAAGCTATGGAAATGCAGCTTCACACTGGAAAATAGAAGGAAATCAGCTGATTATGGAGGTAGAGATTCCTGTAAACACAACAGCTACCATTTTTATTCCGGCAAAATCAGTTGCTGAAATTTCCGAAAGCGGTAAACCATTATCGGCCAGCAAAGATGTAACTGTATCGGTTACTGAAGGCGAATACGTTGTGGCGAAAACTGGTTCAGGGAAGTATATTTTTGTTGCTAATAGATAAAAGACATAAGAACCAAGAAAAAAGAACAAAGATTAAATACAAAATGAGAAGAATAAATATAATATTGTTTGCTGTTTTTGCAGTATCAGCCGTTTTTGGACAAACCACCAAAACGATTAAGGAATTTCAAAACTTTCCGTCGAATGCCGATCCTAAAAAAGTGGGGATAATTATTGCGGAGCGTTTCTTATCCAAACCACATTCCAGCACCGGTTCGTGGTGCACCGAAGAGTTGATACAAAAGGGTGGCTGTTACAACTGTCCGGTCAATCATATCGTTTACCCCGATGTTTGTACCTGGTACGGTAGCTTCACTTTTTCAAAACTCACCGGAAATACAGCACTTGCAAATAAACTGATCAAACGCTGCGAGCCGATACTGGCCGAAGAAGCAAACCTGATTCCACCTGCTAATCATGTGGATAACAATGTTTTTGGTGTTATTCCATTGGAAGTATATTTTATCAACAAAGACAAACGCTATTACGATATTGGTATGCGGATGGCCGATGAGCAATTTAAAACGTTGAGCAACGAAGAATATGCTAAACTTAAACCTGAAGTAAAAGAGTGGTACAGTATGGGCTACACCTGGCAAACACGCTTCTGGATGGACGATATGTATATGATTACCATGATACAGACACAGGCCTACCGCGCTACCGGCGATAAAAAATACCTCGACCGCACTGCCCGCGAAATGGTGGCTTATCTTGATAAGTTGCAGCAGCCCAACGGATTGTTTCACCATGCGCCGGACGTACCCATTTTCTGGGGACGAGGCGATGGCTGGTTGGCAGCAGGCATGGCAGAACTGCTCCGCGATTTGCCTAAAGACAATATTTACCGACCACGTATTATGGATGGATACAAAAAAATGATGGCTGCTTTGTTGAAATTTCAGGATAGCGAAGGCATGTGGCACCAGATTATTACCGACCCCAAAGCCTGGAAGGAAACTTCGTGTACCGGCATGTTTACCTTTGCCTTTATCACAGGCGTGAAAAACGGATGGTTGGATGCAAAAACCTATGCTCCGGCAGCCCGTAAAGCGTGGATTGCGCTTTGTGGTTACATCAATGAAGATGGCGATGTGTCGGATATATGCGAAGGAACCAACAAAAAGAACGATTATCAATATTATCTGGACAGACCTAAGCGCATAGGTGATTTGCACGGACAAGGACCTGTACTTTGGTGTGCTTCGGCATTGTTGAGATAAAGCTCTTTTTTTACCGTAACTATTAGAGGTCAGGCACATATAGCGCTTATGTGTTACTTATTTATACCGACCAATACTAATAATTAAAATATTGAGCTATAGCAAATGAATAAATATAATTTGATGAAAACAAAAAAGAATGTAACTGTAGTATTAATCTTGTTGACCATGGCTTGCGTGGGTAATGAATTGTTTGCGCGAAACAATAAGAAAGAGTTGAGTATTGTTGAGTCAGGTGCTGTTGGTGATAGTGTAACACTCAATACCAAAACGATTCAAGATGCAATTGACAAACTTTATGCTTCCGGTGGTGGTACTCTTGTCGTACCCAAAGGTATTTTTCTGACCGGAGCATTGTATCTGAAACAGGGAGTTGATTTGCGTATCGAAAAAGATGGTGTACTGAAAGGTTCTGCCAATACTGCCGATTATCCTCCTGTAGATAAACGAATTGAAGGTCATACAGAGCCAAAAACCTGCCCGGCTTTGATAAATGCCTATGGAATAAAAGGACTGAAAATTACAGGTGAAGGCACTATACAAGGTGGTGGTAAACCTTTTTGGACAGAATTCTGGAGACGATATGAGGCCGATAAAACTACGAAAAATCTGGATGTTTATCGTCCGCAAAATCTATTTATTCAGGATTGCAATCATGTGTTGGTGAGCGGTCTTCATTTTCGCGGTTCAGGATATTGGAACTTTCACATGTACCGGTGCAGATGGGTAAAGGTCGAAAATCTTGATATTCAAACACCGCTTCGTTCTCCAAGTACCGATGGCATAGATGTGGATAGCTCACAAGATGTGGATATTTCGAGTTGTTATATTTCGGTGGATGATGACTGTATTTGCATGAAGGGCAGCAAAGGAATGAATGCTATGGACGACAAAGCCAGCCCACCAACAGAACGGGTAAATATATCCAATTGTACTTTTAATCTTGGTTATGGCGTGCTTACATTGGGTAGCGAGGCTACGGTTGTGCGTCACATAAAATTAGAGAATTGTACAGTGAAAGGACCAAATGTCAATACTTTATTACGCATAAAAGTGAGAACCGATACACCGCAGCATTATGAAGATATTGTAGTGAACAACATAAAAATTGATGGACAGTATAATTTGATTGACATTGCGCACTGGAGTCAATACAAAGACACTAAAGGTTTGCCGGAACCCTGGCATGTTGTTAAAAATGTAGCTTTAAAAAACATATCAGGAAATATTGCTCACTTTGCCACTATTACTCCACCAAAATGTGCAGAAGTAAGTAAAGTTACATTTGAGAATATCAACGTCAAAACACTTTCACCCAAGTATAAAGTAATAGTCAATAATGTGAATGGATTTCAAATGAAAAATTGCACGATCAATGATAAACAAGCAATTGATATAGTGAATAGAAAATAAAGAATCTAATAAATAGAAATTTCGATTGAATCAGGTGTTTCCTGTTTTATAAATGCAATAGATAGAGATAAAATAATTCATTCACTTTTAAACTGTTAAGTGTATTATAAATACCATAATAATGAAATTTAATCACGATAAAATCAAAATAGTATTTCTGCTAATTTGTTGCTTTTCTGTAGAAAATTCACTTTTTGCACTCAATGATGAGCAGTTGTTGAAAATCAGAGATGGATATTCAGAAAGAAGAGAACAGGCATTTGCGCAACTAAAAGGAAAGCCTCTTGTAGTTGCTAAAAAATCTCCACCACTTGAACCTGGAAGAGCACTCTTTACCAGAAGCTTCAGCTATTCTCTGGTCGATTTTGCCTTCAAAGCATTATGGCTGAATGAGCAGATTGATGTCGCCAATAGTGCATTGGTACAAAATGCGGATTATTATATTGATAATTTGCCGGCGATGAAAGATCGTGACAGTTTCTATTGGGCAGCCGACGAGTGGTTGCGCCTGCTTGAGTATTTTGGTAGTAAGGGTTCTAAAAAACCGGGTCTGATAACCAAAGAGACTGAAGAGAAATTATACAAAATGATGTGGCAATACAATAAAGTATTTTCAAAAATTGCGAAGGCGGAGTATAAGGTAAGTAATACATGGTTTATCGATGAATCGGAAAATCATCATATTCAGCGATTTTCAACCTACTGGCATTTTGCAAAGTTTTTAAAGAATCATCCTGATTACATGAATCTAAAGTATGATGACGGATACACTTCGCAGCAACATTTTGAGGCATGGACTATATACATTAAACATTGGACGGTAGAAAGAGCAAAAAAAGGTCTTTTCATAGAAATGGCCAATGAAAGCTATGGGTTGGAGACATTAAAAGGAGTGTATAATTTCTATGACTTTGGAGATAAACAAATGAGGAGTCTTACCGGAAAATTACTCGATTTGTATTGGGCTACATGGGCAGAAGAACAGTTGGGTGGAGTAAGTGGAGGCAGTAAAAATCGTGTTTATCCCGGGAAAGAAAGTAAATCCGGCCGGGGAGAGTTTTGGAAAATGGCCTGGTATTATTTAGGAATCGCAAAACCAACACCACCATCGCATAATCTGATGACACTTATAGCGAGCGATTATCGAATGCCTTTGGTTGTTATGGACATTGCTCTTGATACAAAAGGAAGAGGAATTTTTGAAGTAAAGCAACGAAAACTTGGGTTGGCGGTCAAGGGATACTACAACAGTCCTGATTATAGATTACGTCAGGATTCGGGAGGACTGGTAAGGTATAGCTATTGTACTCCGGAATTCATCATTGGTACAGCTCATTTCGAAGCACGTAAATGGCAGGATTGGACGTTGATTAGTAGTCAGAACAGATGGCAAGGTGTCATATTCGCTGGCGATGATAATGCCCGTATTTTCCCACAATGCAGTTTGAATGATACATATCGAACATACAATCAGCATTGGAGTGTACAAAGCAAAGGCTGCATGATTACACAAAAGCTTCCGGAAGGATATGCCAGAGATGGTAAACCCATGAGGGTCTTTTTTAGTAATGCAGGATTAAGCAATTATCAGGAGAGAAACGGTTGGGTGTTTGTTGAAAGCCAGGAGGCTTATACTGCATTGAAATGTGTTTCAAAAGGATTCAACTGGCTGAATGATACAGATGGTAAATGGTTGGTTTGTGAAGATGAATTGACACCAATTATTATGGAGGTTGTTCGGAAAGCGGATTACCAAAATTACACTGCATTTCAAGAAAAGATTTTGAATTCACCACTTAAAATTGCCGGGAAAAAGCTTACATATCATTCTACTTATGGAGACGATATCGTATTTAATGGGGACTATTCGACTTTATCAACCATCAATGGAAAAATAATAGATCTCCAACCCGATTTGGTTTATGATAGCCCATTCATCAACTCTGTTTGGGATAGTGGTAAGATTAAGATCAGCAAAGACGGAAGATACCTCAATTTAGATTTCACAGAGAAAATATAACTCCGGTGAATAGAAATATTGTTAATGTAGTTATCACCTTTTTTGGCATGATGGCTTTTTCTCAGCAAAAAACCATGGTTTGTTATAAGGATGGTATAAAAAGCTTTGAATGTTTAGTCACTGAACAAGATAGTATAGGGTTCATGGTTAAAGATACTGCAATGGATGTAGAGGGGAACGTTTACAGAACAATCCAAATTGGGAATAAACTATGGATGATAGATAATTTGAGAACAACAAAACTCAATGATGGAACGCCAATCGCCAATATTACTACAGAAAACATGAAATATGCCAATGGTTCCAGTGGCATTTTGCGCACTACGCCCGCATTTAGCTGGCACAATAATTTAAGTTACAACAAACAGACCTACGGTGGCCTGTATAATTGGTATGCCTTAGAGACGAGAAAACTTGCACCCCCTGGCTGGAGAGTTGCCACCAAAGAGGATTGGGCGGAACTGGAAAATTATCTTGCTACAAACGGATATAATTACGATGGCTCAAAAACGACAGCCGGCTCCGTAACCAAAGTATTGAAATCAATGTCGAGCGATTTATATTGGATATCAAGTTCGATGCAGGGCTCCGTTGGAAATGGGCTGAAGGCAAATAATAAGTCGGGATTATCTTTAACTCCCTCCGGATATAGGGATGGATTGACCTGGGGAGTAGCAGGTATTAACGCCGGATATTGGACATCTACGTTGTACGATAGTATTTCAGCAAATAGTCGTTTATTTAGTGTAAATGACAGCGGAATAGTACAAACACGTACTGACCTGAAGCAGCTGGCTTATGCCGTAAGGTGCGTTAAGGATGTTGTATCCACACCTACTGCAGGAGCGATTACGGATGCGATATTGAGTAATTTGAATGCCGGATTTATAACCCGACGAGATGCAGCATTCGAAGCATTAAGAACGTCGCCTTTGGTAGTTGCTCCATTGGATTATTCCTATCCAACTACAACAGGGTGTCCATTGAGTCGTGCTTTTAGCTTTTCTTTGACCGATTATGCTTTTAAATGCCTTTGGTTGAATAGAAAAGTAGATTCTGCCAATATTGCGTTAACTAAAAATGCGGATTTCTATCTGAGCAAT
>JAUZOF010000469.1 GCA_030706585.1 Bacteroidota bacterium | reverse complement strand
TTTGGAAAAGTTGGACTATACCTTCTCAAAATCCAGATATCTGTTTTCAGGCCAATACTATACAATGATTGAATTAAAAGTTTAAACTTTAGATTAGAAGACATGAAAACTTCAACGCACTATAATTCCAGCTTTTTTATTCTTGATCGAATTGCTCCTTTTGAACGACCAAAATGCTTAGCCATATCCTTGATTGAAATTCCCTCGAAATACATTGTTCTTAATTCTTCATCCAGTTGAATCGTCCAGGGGCGGTAAGCGTCATTGTATATTAATCGGACTCCTTCGAGGGTATAACTCTTTCCTGATTTTTCAATCTCGTTATTGTGATAAGAGTCTGTTGTTTTTTCATCAGACTCATTGTTTTCCTGCTCTTTTACGCGTAACGGATGTACCTGTGCTGAACCGGAAAAGTCGGAAGGTATCAAGGTCCGTGGAATATAAATACTGTTTCGGGTACGAGTTACAGCAACATACAGCAAATTGATTTCTTCTAAAAGTTTTGATTGTCTCAGGTCATTCGTGTTTTTGTCAATTTTGATATTTTTCAGCTCTTCTTCCCTCATAAAATCATTTACAATCTGTACTGCATCATACTCCATACCTTTACAGCGGTGAATGGTGGAAAATATCATTTCGGCTTTCTCTTTTTCTTCATTTCCGACATGTTTCTCTTTGATCGTTTTGATAATGTCAGGTATATCATTGCCATATTCTTTCACTACTTCTACCATCATTCCTAATTGCACATCTTCAGTTTTCTTTATGTAATCAACCAAATCATCGATATCATGCATAGTCCTGATGAGCTTGTCTTTGATCAGATAATGTTTATGATTGTACAGATTCAACACATCATAAAGGGAAGTACCATCATCAGCATAGGTGTACGAATTAATATTTCCTTCGAAATATATATGTTGTATCGTCTTTTTCTCTGTTACATATTCAATGGCTTTGAGAAGTAACCCTAGGTTTGTTCGGGCAAGAACAGCTTTGTTTTTTATTTCTTTTGAAGTTCCGACTCCTTCTATTTTCAATACTTTCTCATCAATGTTTTCAGAAACATATCCTTTCCAACCTAAAACACACATAGCCAAATCAGCTATATCCTGGCTGAATCGAAAACTTTTGGAGAGATAATAGGTCTGATAATCTACTTTTTCCAAAGAATTAACTGCATAGCGCCATCCGTAGATCTGTTGGTGTGTATCTCCAACTATTACTTTTACCGAAGCCTGTTTTATAAAAATATCCAGCATCGCAACGGAAGCATCCTGTCCCTCATCAAAAAGAATGTAATCATAGGGTAACTGAGGATTAGATAACTGAAATTTTTTGAGATAGAAGTCGTGGCTGATCTCTATCTCTGCCTGATCCATCTTTTTCAATAAATCCCATGTCTTCTTTTCTATATAACGATAATGTAGTTTTACGAATGCTCTTGATTGTGAATCATATACTGTATCCAGATAATTAAGCTCCTGAACTTTACACTTATCACTATTACAGAAATACGCTACAAATTTTAGAATATGATTAGCGATAATATATTCGGACAAACGATCTCCGGTCCCCTTCAATCCGAGTATTTCCACCAGTTCATAGGTTTTGTATTCCTGTGAGCGGACTTTATAACTGCTATTTCGAACTACATACTTATGAGCCAATGAGTGCGCTGTTTCTACCGTTGCATTTTTCAGCCCTCTTTCTGCAAACTTTCTTATTGCATCCGTTTTTACTGACCGGTTAAAGGCCAGATACAAAATCCGGCTTCCAACTGGGCGCGTTTTAGCGTACTCAATAATGGTTGTAGTTTTCCCCGAACCGGCCACAGCATTTATTTTGATGTTTCCGGTAGAATGGATTATCTTATATTGCTCTTGAGTAAGTTGCATATATGTAATAATATCAAACTAAAATTCAGAGTATGGCACTGTAGTCAGTGCTTCACTCCAAGTGAAGCCCTGACTTACATGAGTGTTCCCTTTTAGTGAAGTCGTGACTCAAAGTCACGGCCTCACTAAAAGGACAAAAGTATCACAACCCCACCATCCGTTTCATCGTATCGATAAACGCCTGCTTGAAAGCGCTATCCTGAGCATAAAGTCGATAGAGGTCGAGTTCGTTTTTACGCTGCTTCGACATTACCTCGTCCAGAATCTTCATAAATGCCAGCCCACGGTTAAATTCATCTGTATTATCAGCTACCTTAGTCTTAAAATCGGGGTGAGTACTCACCCCCTTACTCAGGCTGACAAATTTCACCCGTTGATCATCCGGGGTAACGTCCCACCCTTGAAACCATCGTTCATTGAAGCTGCGTACGATCAGATCCAGCGGATCCTCATCTACATTGTCGCCGTGGGCTCCGCGGGGATTCGGGTTCTGTGGATCGAGCTGTGTTTCGGCATCGTCGAGCAGAATAGTTTCGTTGAGTTTTACCCGTTGCAGTCCGTAAGTGGAGAGGTCAACAGAGTTCAGCAGCTCGTCCATACCATCCACTTTCGGGTCCTTGATGATCAGTTTCGGAATCAGGAATTTCAGAAACCAGAAGAGCTTTTCCCAGTTCAGCACTTCGTAAGGCAGGATAGCGGCCATTTGACCGTATATCTTGACAAACTGTTTAGCCTTGATCTTAAAGTCAGCTTTGTCTTCATCGTCCAGTTCCAGTTCATGATTGAAGCGTTCCGCAGCCAAATCGATGATTGGGCTGAGCAGCTGGGCATCCACATTGTTGAAATATTTCAATACAAAATCTTCCACTTCCGCCCATTCATACACACCCACACCATCCAGGCTACCCTTCAGTTCGTGCAGCACGTTTACATCCGTTGCCTTGCTCAGCGTAGTTGAGGTATAGAAGGGATCAAAAGCATCCTTAATATCTTCGGTGGAGTTAAAAAAGTCGAGGATAAAGAGGTCCTCCGTCTTTTTGCCCAGCTTATCGCAGGAACGGTTGAGCCGAGAGAGCGCCTGCACGGCAAGTACCCCCTGCAACTTTTTATCCACATACATGGCAGTCAGTTTGGGCTGGTCAAAGCCGGTCAGGTATTTATTGGCCACCACCAGTATGCGGTAATCGTCCGTATCAAACTGATCCTTGGTTTCTTTTTCGGGGAAGCCGTTGATGCTCTCTTCGCTGTATTCTATGCCATCCACTGTCTTTTTTCCGGAGAAGGCAATCACCGCTTTAAACGGATTTCCCTTGTCGTGAAGAGTGCGCTGAATGGCAAAGAAGTAGCGGATCGCCGACTCGATACTCTGCGTCACCACCATTGCTTTGGCTTTTCCTTTCAGCTTTTTGGTATTGACCACCTTAGAAAGGAAATGGTCGATCATGATTTCCGCTTTCGTCTGAATGGTTTCCTCATGAGCCTCCACATAAGCCCGTAGTTTCTTCTGTGCTTTCGCGGTATCAAAGAGCGGATTATCCGCTATCGATTTTTCGATTTCGTAAAAGCTCTTGTAGGTGGTGTAGTTGGCCAGCACATCCTTGATAAATCCCTCTTGGATGGCCTGTTTCATCGAGTAGAGATGGAAAGGCCGGAATGAACCGTCCTCCTGTTGTACCCCAAACTTTTCCAACGTATTGTTTTTAGGAGTAGCCGTGAAGGCAAAATAGGAGGCATTGCCCTTCATCTTACGGGAACGCATCACCTCCAGTATCTTGTCCTGGGGATCGATCTCCTCCTCTTCGCTGTTGCCGTTGCCCATCGCCTGGTTCATCTTATCGGAGGCGGAGCCGCTCTGGCTGCTGTGCGCTTCGTCGATGATCACG
>JAUZOF010000468.1 GCA_030706585.1 Bacteroidota bacterium | reverse complement strand
GAAAAAACGACTTCAAGAATCCGCTACCTAAAAGAACTCAATTGCTCTAACCAATAACTCAGTCATTATGAGCACCTCACTCTCAATTACCTTTCCGGCTAAAATAAAGATATTTAATAAAAGGGTCTCAGACCCACAATGGTTGCAGCATTCTCTTATCCGAATAGTCGTGCCCATTGTACTACTAACGGGATGGGAAATAGCCAGTCGCCTGGGCTACATCAAACCGGTCATTCTTCCCAGCCCATCGGCCATTATCAGCACCTTTGAAGAAATGATCAGGTCAGGAGAACTGTTTCAGCACTTAGGCATCAGCATTGCCAGAGTATTGCAGGGCTTTGCGATAGGTGCGTTTGTCGGCATTGTTCTGGGCATATTCATCGGATTATTCAAGAAGATAGATCAGGCATTATCCATTCTGCTCGGCGTGCTGCGCCCGATACCCATTATGGCCTGGATACCCGTACTTATACTCTGGATGGGTATAGATGAAGCATCCAAAATTACGGTGATCGCAATAGGCAGCTTTTGGCCTGTATTGGTCAATGTCATCGACGGCATCAAAAACGTAGATAGAAAGTATCTCGAAGTCGCACGCATTTTGGAGAAAAATAAATTCCAGATACTCACCAAAGTTGTATTTCCGGCAGCACTTCCCAATATTTTCACCGGCCTGCGTATCGGTATCGGCATTGCCTGGATGTGTGTGGTAGCAGCCGAAATGATCGCTGCAACCTCCGGTATCGGGTACCTGATTATGTATTCCCGCGAATTACTCCAATCTGACGTGATGTTTGTCGGAGTATTTTCCATCGGACTCACAGGTGTACTGATCGACCGGCTACTGAAACTCGTAGAAGTCAAAGTGCTGAAATGGAATGTAAACGTAAATAATTGAACGAGTATGAATACTACCGCCCCCCTCATTATAAAGAATGTCCATAAAACATATCACGCTGAAAACAGTACCGTAGATGCCCTGGTGGATATCAACCTGAAAGTGAAACCCGGAGAATTTGTCAGCATCGTCGGTTCCAGCGGATGTGGCAAAAGCACCCTGCTCAAACTGATTGTGGGATTGGAAAATCACTTCCGGGGTGAAATACGCCTCGGTGACGATAAAATCAAAGGCACCGATGTGGATCGGGGTATGGTATTTCAGGAGGCACGCCTTTTCCCCTGGCTGACGGTGGAAGAAAATATTGCCTTCGGACTGGTAGAGAAGCTTTCTGCCAAAGAAAAGAAAAAGATTGTGGAACACCATATCAATCTCGTCAACCTCAACGGTTTTGCCAAATCCTACCCTCACCAATTGTCAGGCGGTATGCAGCAGCGTACCAGCATCGCCCGGGCACTGGTCAATAATCCCAAAATCCTGACTCTCGACGAGCCTTTCGGCGCACTGGATGCGCTTACCCGCATACAGATGCAACAGGAGGTGCTCCGCATCTGGGCATTGGAAAAAACAACCATGCTACTGGTAACGCATGATGTCGATGAAGCGATCTTCCTGGGTGACCGAATCGTGGTGATGTCGTCCCGACCAGGCACCATCAATAAGATTATACCGGTGGATTTACCACGACCAAGAGACCGCAATAGTGATGAGTTTGTCAAAATCAAAAAAGAGATTTATGCCGAACTCTTCAAGGAAGAGCAGGAGTTTCTCGACTATGTCATTTAAGCCAGACAAACCTGCCGAAACAGTTAATTTAATTAACTCATGTCGATTCGGAAATAGTTAAACTCAATAACAATTGAGGCATATTGTTTGAGTATGGGCTGATCGAACGATGATCGAACGATAATCGAACACTGAGCGAATAAAAAGCAGTGCTTGAAAGACCCCTCAATATGTAAAAAAAATGCAAAAACAAGATACTCTTCATTATTGCTACTTTAGCCATCCTACTCATTTTACCATCACCATTACACCATTATCATTTTGAAAAAATACATCGAGATATTAGGGAAACAGAGGTACTACTACGGAGTGGCTGCGCTGCTGTTTATGCTGGTCATCTTCTTTCGGACGGCAGAGCCCAAGATTGTGCAGATTGTCATTGACAATGTGATTGCCTTTTATGCTCCCTCGCATGTACAAAGTGTACCGGCAACCGATGGATTTTCCATTTTCATCAACAGCCTCCTACCCGATTTTCACACCCACGGATTTATGACGGTACTGCTGGCTGTGGGGGGCATTTACATAGTGTTTGCATTGGCTCGCTGCCTGCTGCTTTTCACCGCGGGAATACTCATATCGAATGTCACCGAGACGGTACTGAAAAAATTGCGTGACCGGATGTTTAAACACATTCAGAATCTGCCGATGCTTTTCTTCGGTTCCATCTCCAAAGGCGAAATAATCCAGCGCGCAACCGGCGATGTCGAAACCATCCGCTATTTTCTCGAAGAGCATTTTGTGGAAATCATGCGCCTGCTGGCTCTCTTCATCTTCACCTTCCTGATGATGGGGACCATCAACTGGGTTTACGCCTGGATAAATATTGCCACCGTACCTATTGCAATAATTCTGGGGATAATCTATTACCGGCAAAGCGCCAGGGTATGGGCCATCCACGAGCAGGAAGCGGACAAACTCAACAGTATTGTACAGGAGAATATCAGCAACATGCGGTTGGTACAATCGTTTGCCAAATCGGATTATGAAATCAACCGTTTTCGTGAGCAAAGCCTTCGTAAGAAAACGCAAGGCCTGCGCATGTCGGTTCTCAACACAAAATTCAGCGTCTGGATAGATGTCGTTGTATATACACAAACCATAGGTTCTATTTTTACCGGAATCGTGATGGTACTGCAAGGAAATATCACCGTTGGTGAACTCATTGCCATGTATTGGCTGTTCTCGCTTCTCTCTTGGCCCATGCGTCAGGTCAACAGGGTTTTAGCACAAATGGGAATGGCCAACGTGGCTGTGGGTCGTATCTACGAAATACTGGAAGCAACGTCGGAACACAAAAATGAGATTTCTTCGAAAACTCTCCTCAAGGGGAAAATTGAGTTTCGCAACGTCAGCTTCCGGTATCGCAAAACCGGCAAACAGTGGGTGCTGCGCAATGTTTCGTTCGTCATTCAGCCGGGTGAAAAGGTGGCGATCACCGGACCGACCGGTGCCGGCAAATCAACGCTCATCAATCTGCTGCTTCGCTTTTACGAGCCGGATGAAGGGACTATTTTACTCGATGATACCGATATCCGGGACATTCCCCGCAAAACATTGAGAAGTCAGATTGGAGTAGCCTTTCAGCGCCCGTTTCTTTTTTCAGCATCGGTCAAGGATAACATCTGTTACGCCTTCCCCAATGCCACAGATACCGACGTGACCGGTGTGCTGAGTCTGGCTGAAATAAACGAAATGCTGGGTAATCTGCCTTCAGGTATTGACAGCTTCACCGGTGAAAAAGGCTCATCACTCTCCGGAGGGCAACGCCAACGGGTAGCATTGGCCCGAACACTCATCACAAATCCGGCCATTCTGGTGCTGGATGACATCACCTCTGCACTGGATGCTACGACCGAATCGAGACTCTTTCAGCGGTTGGATAATCACCTGAGCGGCCACACCACCATCATTATCGCCCATCGCCCCGTCTCCATTAAGCGAGCCGACAAAGTGATATTCCTGCAACACGGAGAAGTATCTCTATTTGACAACTACCGCCAATTCGTAGCCAGAATCAGCGGATAAAGAATTCAATAATCGAAGAGTTATGTCCACCAAACCCATAGAAGACCATCAGTTCAACAGCAACAAATCGTGGGGG
>JAUZOF010000467.1 GCA_030706585.1 Bacteroidota bacterium | reverse complement strand
CGAAGCCTTTTACATACCGGCCGGCCTCTCCCTTATAGCTGACTACCATCAGGGCAAAACCCGTTCAATAGCCGTTGGTATTCACATGACAGGGATTTATCTGGGCCAGGCACTTGGTGGATTTGGCGCAACTATCGCCGGAAGTTTTTCATGGCAAACCACTTTTCACGCATTTGGACTGGTCGGGATTATCTACAGCGCTATTCTTGTCATATTCTTAAGGGAAAATAAAGCGTACACTATCACACCTGAGAAAACGAAATCATTGAGAAAAGGATTTTCCGAAATGTTTAAAGGCGTGGGCGTGCTATTGGGAAACCTATCTTTTTGGGTGATTCTGTTTTATTTTTCAGCGCCAAGCCTGCCGGGCTGGGCTACAAAAAACTGGTTACCGACTCTATTCTCCAATAACCTGCATATTAATATGGAGGAAGCCGGGCCTCTGGCAACTATCACCATTGCATTATCAGCTTTGATTGGAGTGCTTGTTGGCGGTGTAATTTCCGACCGTTGGGTGCAGAAGAATCTCCGTGGCCGCATTTTCACCGGCGCTATCGGACTGGCATTGACCATACCAGCGGTAATGATGCTGGGATTCGGTGATAGCTTCTTTCTGATTTGGGGCGGGGCATTATGCTTTGGTTTCGGCTTTGGCATGTTTGACGTGAATAATATGCCTATTCTGTGCCAGTTCGCCGCACCCCGCTACCGGGCTACCGGCTACGGACTCATGAATATGGCCGGAATCTCATCCGGAGCGTTAATCACTACATTCCTTGGCAAATCAGCTGACTCCGGAAGCCTGAGTCATGATATTGCATTCTTGTCAATTTTTGTAGCCATTGCACTGCTGCTCCAACTATTATTGCTGCATCCTAAAACAGTAAACAAAACAGAAGAATAAAATCGATCAAACTCAATATCAATAAGCCGTCCATTTCTATCGAAGAAATAGGATGGCTTATTTTATTAGGGAAAGACGAATTCACCGTGAAACAAAAAAGTCTCACCACCCGACAGTGATGAGACTTTTCTTTGATCTATTATTTACCTGAATATTAGCCCTTCAAGGTCACACCCAAGTCAAGTGCCTCAACGGACTTGCGCACAATCTCACGTTCGCGTGGAAGGAAGTGCTGGAAAGGCTCAGCCAGAATATCGCTGCATATACCCAAAAGTCCGAGTACGCATTTCACCCCTTTCAGGTAGCTGGAACCGTATTGACCCACATTGTAAACTGCACGGCTGATAGATAGAACTTTCTGCTGCAACTCACGCACTTTTTCCAGATCACCGGCTACAGAAGCGTTGTACAGTTCTACATAGAGCGATGGAAACATATTCGCACCACCATTCACTCCACCGTGAGCACCAAGCAATACTGACTCAGCTGTCATTTCCTCAGGGCCTACGAGCAATGAAAACTCCGGCATATCACGCATCTCCTGACAAACAGCCTGAAAGTACGATCCGCTGCCAGAGCTATCTTTGAACCCTACTATTTTAGGATTCTGAGCCAATGTGCGGATGGTAGCCGGACTAAAGCTTACCTTAGTGTGTACCGGCATGTTGTACAGGAACAACGGCAAAGGCAGTTGTTCGGTCAGGTGTTTGTAGAAATCAGTCAACTCAGGTTGAGCAGTCGCATAGTAATAAGGCGGTGCGGAAACGACTGCAGCTGCGCCACAATCAGCGGCTTTCTTCGCCAGATTTACACTTTCTACGATTGAGGTATCGGTAATCCCGACTAATACAGGAAGACGGCCAGCCACTATGCGGCAGGTTTCTTCAATGACTTCATGACGCAACCGGTAGCTCAGGCTTTGCGCTTCTCCGGTAGTCCCGAGTATAAACAAGCCATGTACACCGCCGGCAATCACATGATTAATCAGGCGTTCGAAGCCCACTTTATCCAATGTGTCGCTATCGAGCAACGGGGTTACCAACGGAGGTATAATCCCTTTCAAAGGGCGTGGTAAGGTTGAATTTGACATAACAGTATATTTTTGTTTGAATTGAATTTTGTTGATTTATTCATTAAAGAGACGCGGCAGGCCACGTCTGTACACAATTATTTCCCCTGAAACACCGACTTCAGATAGGCGGCATTTGCCCCATAGTTTTTCTTCACGTTGTGCACATCTTTCACATCACGCGAACGCTCCACGACCAACCAGCCGCTCCAGCCCATTTTATCCAATGTAGCCTTCACTTTGGGCATATCTATCTTCGGGTCGTTTTGAATCCAGACACTGTCGGTATTCGAGACATGAATCTGGGCAATGCGATTTTTTCCAAATACTTTAAGTTCAGAGCAGATATCCCGGTTTCCGCTGATGATATTGGCAGAGTTCACGGTAGCTTTGATTGACCTAGAGCCCACTGCATCAAGTATTTTCACCATTTCAGATGCAGAAATCTGCGATTGAATACCAATCACCACCTTAGCTTTTTCAGCCATTTTTGCCACCTCTTTCAGACGCGCAATAACGGTAGATGTAAACTCCGGTGACGTTACCAGATTCGGATTCTCAATCGGCAGAAACCCTTCTTTCACCTTCATTAGCTTCATAGTTTCGATGGCTGTTCCCACCAGACGGACTGCATCGGGACGTTTGGCAAATGACTGACCATAAAAGGCTGACATCGCGATAGTGGACATCTCCACTTTATATTTTGCAGCCTCATTTCGGAATATAACCCGCATGGAGTCTTCAACCAGTTTATTGTCAAAGTTTTCACGCGTACCCAGTCCCCCCATATCTACTGTTACACCATCAGCTCCAATCTCAGATGCCAGTTTAAACTCTCCAAGCTTCTGACGTTTTAGAATCATCCAGTCACATACGGACACTTTATAGCGTTGTTTTTTTACAGAAAAAGCATTTTCGGGAAATAAGAAAAGCGAGCAAACCAACATAAATAATGCAGCCTGCCAAAAGGAAGTATTCGTGTTTTTCATTTCAATAGTTAATATCGTCACACAATGATTGACGAAAGCAAAAATAGAGGAGATTCAGTGGTGTAAGGTACACGTTTTCGCAAAAAAGAGGTAGAAATTGACAGTGTAAAAGAGACTGTACGCCTGTTGCTATATCCCAATATACGCCTATAATATATTGGGCTATGCGACTGCCGTATATCAGGCTATGCGACTGTCGCATATTCTAATATGCAGGTATCGAATACGAGGCTATACGACCATTGAATAAAAAAGAGAAGCCGCAGAGATGGATTTCCCTGCGGCTTCTCTTTATTCATCGCCTTTCTCATTATCACTCGATCGTTGTTTGAGGAACTCCGAAGGTGAATAGCCATATTTCTTTTTAAAACACTGGCTAAAGTAGTGCGGGTTGTTAAATCCGGCCTGATAAGCTGCTTCGGAGACGGAATATTGTCCGCTTTCCAGATATTGAAGCGCCCGTTTCACCCGGATATCACGCACAAACTCTACCGGTGACATACCCGTCAGGCCTTTCAGCTTATTGTAAAAAGTCGTTCGTCCCAAAGTAGTGGACGAGGCAATTTTATCAATATCAAAGTCTGACTCCATCATATTGTCTTCCACGATCTTGATCACATCGCGCAGGAATTTCTCATCCTTATCGGTAATCGTAACCGGGCTTGGAGACAGGTCCATCACCTTCTTCTGGTCTGAAGCAGCTTCCGGTTTCTGGTCGAATCGTTCAAAAAGCTTGCGGCGTTGCTCAAGCAGATTCTGAATACGCACCAACAGGTAATCAACGCTAAATGGTTTCACCACGAAGGCATCAGCGCCGGCACGGTAGCTCTCCACGGAGCT
>JAUZOF010000466.1 GCA_030706585.1 Bacteroidota bacterium | reverse complement strand
TCCTGATGCAAGATCAATATTCTCCAGCTCTAAACGTTGTTTGTCCGTTTGCCAGCGAATCCGGTATTCATTTTGAGAGAATTCCTTTTGCTTCAGAGCTGTTTCGTATTTATTTTTTACCTGTAGATATTCTTCTTCGGATACAATATTTTTCCGATACAGGCTTTCTGTCCGTTTTAGCTCTTTTTCTGCGTAAAGGATTTGAGTCTCCAGCTCTTTTGCTTTTGACATGTATTCATTGTATTCACCCAGATAACGGTATCCAGAAGGCGTTTTTCCGGTTAACAGCAGATTTATATCTGAAATGTTGTGTTCGTTGTCTGTTTTCTTTGCCTGATTGGCCACAATCTGTTCTTCTATTTTGTCTGTACGCATTGTCAGCAATGTGTCTCCCTTCCTGACGATTTTATTTTCATAGAAGTTGACCTTACTGACTTCTCCGTAAACGGCTGACTGAATCTTATTATTTTCATTTGGAGTACGGATAATGCCCTGACTTTGGGAAGAAAGATCAACAGCAATGAATGGGGAGGCAAAGATAAAAGCGAAAAGAGAAATAACCAATGTGAGGTAGATAACTTTGCTTTGGGAATGATTCTTGGCGAAATGATGTTCCGCAGTGAATTGGATAATCTCAGGTGGGAGTATTTTATTTTCCATGCGATAAGAGTCTAAATCAATAAATGGAAACTAATCTTCAATTACCACTTCTGTAGATTCAATGGGGGCGCACTTTTTAGGGCTATGCAGGATTTGAGTATGTGAAAGAAAGCTTGCCATATTAATTGTATTAGCTAAATGATTCGTTATTCAGGCAAAGGGAATAAGGCTATGCTCAACAAACGATTGATCATCCGAGTAACCAATCTCACAGCCTTATCCTATTGCTTTCTCATTTTACTCTTTTGTTTGTTCAATCTTAATCGGAAAGCTTTTAATGATGAGGACCTTATGTTTTAAGCTGTTTCACAAAGTCGATAATCTACCCCGTGGTGTAGCCAGACTTCAACATAAGCTTTTTGTTCCTTCAAAATGCTTTGAAAATATACTCCTACTACCACATTAAACTCTGAGCTTGTTGAACATGGTTTCGGAGTATATTAAAGTGAACTAAGAGAAGATTTTTATCATATAACCTAATTTACAGACAGCAGATCTTTCAATTTTTACGGCTAAACCAGTTTTTATATCATACCTGACAAAACTCTATTTGATGGAAACTTTCTGGGACCAACGATTATTTTTTGATTTGACCTCCACAATATAAATTCCTTCCTTGAGGTTAGATCCTACAATTGTATCCACGTCTTTTGCTGCAGTCTTAGTGATATGTTTGCCGTACATAGTGTATAATGAAATGGATACTCCTTTTAAAGACAAATCTTTAAGTGTGACAAGAATAGAGCCACTACCAGTTGGTACAGCTGTGAATGTGGTGTTTGGATCTATATTGCCAGCGTCGGTATTCGTAGAATCCGTGCTGCTGTCTGACGATCCTGGAGGAGTTGGATTCACGATCGTAGTATCTCCTGTCGAAGTCGTAGTAGAATCCACATTTGTAGCTGTATTTATTGTCAATGTAAACCGATCAGATGTTACCGCGTTTGAAGTAAAATTATAAACCGGGTTAAGAGCCAGGTCCTGTGATATCCCCGTTTCGTTATCTGTCAGGACAACCGCTGTTCCCTGGGTAAAATTCAGAATCTCCGTAGCTTTAATACTAAATGATCCTGTTTGTCCGGCCTGAAATCCAACGGTGATTTGTTTATTCCCGGTGTAGGGCGATAACCCATTAATGACAAGTCTGACACCATCGGCATAAGTCCATATCGCAGGATAAGTGGGGCCATTATCCATTTTCTCTGAATCATAGGCATCATACCCGTCACTGGCGTTTGAGAAGAAACCAACATAAAGTTCATCAGTATAACTTCCTGCAGCAACCTGTAACCGGACAGATTTCACGAGCTCCTCAGCAACGGCTGTCTGGACAGCCATAGTGCCAACTAAAAAGATTAGCATTGATGCCGATTTCGAAGAAAAAGACTTCGATGCACATTTTCCAATTGCACTTATTAAGCGCAATAATCCTCTCACTAAAAACAATTCAAAAGTCGCTTTCATAATCAATTAATTTTAGTTATTACACAATAGTAAGGACCTAATTTGAGTATTGAAAAAGGCACATAAACTTAAATGCACCGTGTAACGAATTTCGAGAAGACAAAATGGCTATATCAGATAACCATTTTATCAGGTCGTTTTTATTTCATCAGCTTTTGGGTAAAGAATAAAACAGACTCTTTTTATAGTTTATTTATGGTTATTTGGGCCAGACTTTTTTAGGCTCATTAAATGGTTGGTTCTAGGCTAATTCGTTGTAACTGTATTTGTTCGCTGATGTTTATTTCAGCTCAGGTCTGTGTTTTATCATTTTCTTCCTTTCTTTTTATAGTTATTTCAATAGATTCATTTTATTCGAATGAATATTATCAGGATATTCATCGATCGCATAGCCTCGTATGTTTTGATCGCATAGCCGGATATACTGCACCCGAATAGCTGGATATATGCCAACCGTATAGCCTAATATTCGACGCTCGTATATTAGGCTATACGATTGACGAATACGGCCGTCATACGTTCAATAGATAGTCAAACAGATAAGTTCGGGAGTCTTTCAATGTTTGCACAGAGTTAGAGAATTGAGTGGTGATACTCAGTTTGTAATCTTCGGTCAATGATTTAGTGGTCACGACACGACCAAAGCGGTCATCTTTCCGTTCGGTAATTGACAAATCGTAAAGCTCTACGATTACACTATTGTTATCTGTTGTAGCCATGATTCGGTTGTTTTAGGTTTCGGGACACCTTCCTAAAAGATTGTTTCTCCCAAGAAAGGCATCTGAAAAGGTGCGAATTATATCGTTATGTAGATTTTTTTGCCATCTATTATCATACAGAAAGTAGTACCTCCATTGACTTTTTTCAGTTCTGCAGTTGATAATTCACGAAGTTGTGCAGCGTTTTTTTTATCAGCTTTTTTCATTGTTGTAAGATTTAGAATTAGACAATTGGTTTCGTTTAAAATGATGATGATGCAATATTACGGGGTTCGGAAGTGAGGGTTGCTAATGTAAATCTCATATATATCTCATTTATAGTTCATGAGATCCGGGTATGGAGAGGCCTCATTTTAGCTAAGCCGGAGGGTAACAAGCAATATTCCGGATGACATTTTCGAGGTAATAAATAACTAATGTAAAGGGTTGAATGAGAGGTAATGCTTTGATTTGCAGATAGAAATTGATATTGAGATAAGGAGATTTGAGCTATGTTTACTATTCCTTTAGGAAAACTCATTAGATCAAAGCAAGTCCTGTATCTATCGGTAATCGTTATGAAAGTCTAATAAGACTGTCACTTATAGCTAATGGGAGTTTTTAAAGTGAGAGTGTGCTCTTTTTGATATACATTGTTATTGATAAGTTATTTATTAGCCAACAAACCATAAAGGCCTGAAGTCCAGGATTGTAAAAACTTTTGAGTTAACAAAATAAATTTCAGTCGAAATAATGTTGAACTCATCAAATCCTACTTTTTTTTGTACTTTTGCCATAATCCGTTTCCAAATAATTGATGATTTCGCGAATAACATCAATTTATTGATCAAAATCACAAACATGATATTTTTCAAAAACATACTATCAGCTAAAGCCCGCATCATTACCTATCTGTCAATACTAAGTCTGATATTGGTGTTGGGTTTGCAGGTTTATGTTGTGTATGATTATTTTCGGCTGACT
>JAUZOF010000465.1 GCA_030706585.1 Bacteroidota bacterium | reverse complement strand
TCAGTTTATGGGCAGGAAAAAGAAAACAGATCGTTTTATCTGAAAGGTGCCAAATTTACTTTTCCGCTTATTGAGAAATGGGTTTCTGAATATAATAAATTGAATCCTCAGTTACAGATAAAAATTAATACCAAACAAATTCCTGATGCACAGGGATTGAATGTAGTGGCTTATCAACTGACAGACTCGGATCAGTTGGCCAATCAAACCGCCTTTTATGTTGGGAGGTATGCCTTGGTTCCTGTCAGCAACAAACAAAATCCGATTCTGAGCAAAGCTGGCAAAGGCGGATTGTCAAAGAAAGTATTGAAAAAGCTGTTCTTTGATGAGTCGGATGAATATTCGGAAGATCAACAGGATGCCAAAAGCAAGTATATAGCAACCGTTTATGCTAGAGAAAGCCAGGCGCCTACCACCATTGCTTTGGCTAGGTATTTTGGAGTCAAACCGGTAAATCTGAAAGGTAAAAAAGTATTGGGTGATGATATCTATCTGCTCAATGCAATTAAAAAAGATACTACCGGCGTGACTTATAACAGCATCAACTACGCGTATGACCTGCAAAGTCGTAAATTAAGGTCGGATATTGCACTTTTGCCGCTCAGCCTCAAATCACAACAAAAAGAAGTTTTGAACTCTCTTGACTTGGATAATGCCATTTCTTTGCTGGAAAAGAACAGCGTGGAAAGTATTCCTGTTCAGAATTTCGGGTTAGCTCTTTCAAATGAACAAAGAGATAATAAGATTTTAAGATCTTTCCTCAAGTGGGTAATTACTTCGGGTCAAAGCTATAATCATGAAGCCGGTTTTTTGAATCTCGACGAATCTACCCTTTCTGCTCAAAAAGCACAGACAGAAGAAAAATTGCTCACTGCAATCCAATAAACTTATTTCAACAAAAAAGTGCCTCCCTTTTTCCGTCTGCAATTGGTTTGAGGAGACACTTAACCTAAAAAATTAGATTTATGACAAAATTATCCCATTTCCCGGGAAGTTGTATCCAACTTCTCAGAAACTACTTGCGTGTTTATGTTTTTTTAAGTGTCCTGTCGGGAACTTTTCTTGGCGCTTTTGCCCAAAACGGGGCAACAATAAAAGGCAAGATATTGGACGAAAAAAAAGCTTCCATCATAGGTGCAACAGTCACTATTAAAGGCACTACGGCTGGCTCTGTGACAGATGTAAATGGTGATTTCAAATTTGTGGTAAAACAATCATTCCCGGTTACATTAGAAGTGAGAGCAATCGGATATAAAAATCAGGAAGTTGATCTTTATGAAAATGTGCCAGTTGAAATTGTACTCAGCGATCTTTCCAATCGATTGGATGAAGTTGTTGTAACAGGTTACAGCACGCAGAGTAAAAAATACATTTCGGGTGCGGTAACCACTCTCAACACCAATGTGTTAAAGGATAATGCAGCCGCCTCCAGTTTCAGTGAACTGTTGCAGGGAAAGGCTACGGGCGTTCAGGTGACATCCAATTCAGGAGTGCCGGGCGGAAGTATTACTTTTAGAATTCGTGGTACAAATTCAATCAACGCAGGCGTCGATCCGCTATATATCGTTGACGGAGTTTTTATCAGTAGCGACAACCTGATTAAAACGGGCATGGGCAATCAGGCTCAGTCTAACCCCTTGGCGGATATTAATCCTGATGACATTGAAAATGTTACCATCCTTAAAGATGCGAATGCCACAGCTATTTATGGTTCGTTAGGCGCTAATGGGGTTGTGATTGTCACTACCAAAAGGGGTAAAAAGAGCACAAAGGCAAAAATTAATTTGCAGATCTCCCATGGATGGTCAAAAGCTGCAAAATCATATTCTCTTACGAATGGACCACAATCGGCTGTTTTGGCAAATGAATCGGCAAGGAATACTGCCATTGACAATGGTAAAGATCCTTCCACAGCTACATTAATTTCAGCCCAACCCGATACGCTGAAAACATATGACAGGCTGAAAGATGTATTCAAGACAGCAAATACCAGTAATTATGATCTGTCGATTCAGGGTGGAAGTGATAAAGATACCTATTTTATAGGACTCGGCTACTTAAATCAACAGTCCATTGTGAAGCCATCGGCATTCACTCGTTATTCAGGTCGCTTGAATTATGATAATCAGATAACAAATAAAATAAAGGTAGGGACTAGCTTAAACTTGTCACGGACATGGCGCAATGTCAGTAGCAACGACAATAACCCGGTTGGAGTCATCAATTCAGCCTTGTTTGTAAGAACATATTTACCCGTCTATAACAGTGACGGATCTTATGCCCGTTATGGTGCTTTCGACAACCATATTGCCCTTATTAAGAACTTAAACAATGATGCGGTAGGGTTAAGAGCCATCGGTAACATCTTTGCTGATTATGCGATAACTCCTGATCTGAAATTGCGAAGCAGCTGGAGTCTTGACAATAATGATGTGTATGAAAATAACTATTCCAATACCTCGATCAGCGCCGGTATTGCCACCAATGGTTCTGCATCATCTTACGACACGAAAAATCAGGTGCTCACTAATGAACAGGTACTTACGTTTATCAAGTCGTTTGGCAAAAACGGGAAGCATTATATCAATGCCTTGGTTGGTAATACGATAAATTCCAGCTTGTATCAATCGACAGGTGCTACCGGATCTGGATTTGCAACTAATGACCTTACAGCTATCTCGACCGCCGCGACTACAACCGGAACCTCTTCAAAATCACAAAGCAAGCTGGCTTCATTTTTCAGCAAAGCTTCATACACGTACGACAATAAATATACCATTGACGGAAGTATCCGTGCAGATGGATCATCAAAATTCGGTAGTAATAAGCGCTGGGGGTATTTTCCTTCAGGAGGTGTAACGTGGAATGCCAGCCAAGAAAAATTTGTCAATAAGCTGAAAGTTTTCGATGAACTCAAACTCAGAGGAAGTATCGGTTTGTCGGGGAATCAGAGTGGAATAGGCGCTTACGCTTCTCAGGGACTTTGGTCAGGATCGGGCAGTTACCTGAGCACGGCAGGAACAGCACCTTCTCAGTTAGCCAATCCGAATTTAACGTGGGAAACAACACGCCAAATAGATTTTGGGACTGAATTTTCAGTGTTGAAAAACAGATTGTCTGTATCCCTAGATTATTACGACAAATATACCTACGACTTATTGCTGGCTGTTCCAGTGACATATAGTTCAGGATTCGCCTCCTACACCCAGAATTATGGTGCGGTTAGTAATAAAGGATTTGAATTTTCTTTTCATTCAGTGAATATTAGCACCAAAGACTTTAGTTGGACTTCTGATTTCAATATTTCGCATAATAAAAACCTGATTAAGAAATTGGCATCGGACATTGCACTGGGAGCTTCAGGTCGAAATATTTCAATATTGAAACAGGGTTATGCGATAAATTCTTTTTATCTCTATAAGCAGCTTTATGTCGATTCTAAAACGGGAAACGCTGTTTATGAAGATGTAAACAAAGATGGTAAAATTACATCTGCCGACCGTCAGGTCGTTGGAAATGCCAATCCTGACTTTACGGGAGGTTTCACCAATACGCTTACATACAAAAATTTTGAACTAAACCTCTTTGTCTCTTTTGTACATGGGAATAAGATTATGAATATGAACGAATTCTTCATGGTACATGGAGGTACGCAAAAGAACATCGGTTTCTTAGACCGACAATTGGAAAGATGGCAAAAAGCAGGAGATATAACTGATATTCCACGACTGACTACATACAGTGGAGATACCAATACTAATGGAGGTTCTGCCAATAATTACCGAGGTGTTGTGTCCAATCTGAGTTCTCGCTATCTGGATATTGGTTCATTC
>JAUZOF010000464.1 GCA_030706585.1 Bacteroidota bacterium | reverse complement strand
GGCAACCAGCCCGATTTGGCCGATTTTTACATCAACACCGGAAGCTGTTACCTGGCGGCAACGATCTTCCTTCCTCTCGGATTACCGGCGAACGACGAATTCTGGACGGCACCTGCCGAAGCCTGGAGCTCCGTAAAAATATGGAACGGACAAAATTTCCCGGCCGACCATGCAATGGACATGAAATAATCGGGATATGTTTAAAACGGAAAAAGAACAGTTGTTGCTGTTCTTTTTCCGTTTTAAATACATATAAGGTAACTCAAGCAGAATAAGACCTGTTACTGTACACACAAAGAATTTACCTTTATCACAGCCTTATCAACACTAATATTCGCTTTGATCAAGTGTCTGAAGTCTACGTTTGGTAGGATTCAAAAATAGGTTGGCCAATATCCCTGATAATAATAAAGCTGAGAAAACTGTGGCCAGCACAAAACCATATTTTGCATTATGCCCGAATGCATCGCTAACGGCACCCATCAATAAAGGGCCCAAAGCTGCACCCGCAGCTGTAAAAAACAAAATTATTCCGGCTACCGATCCATGTTTTGCTTTGGGAAAACAACTGATTCCCTTCGAGTTAATAGTTGGATAAATAACCGACATAAACAATCCTGAAAGCGGCAGCAAAACAACCGCAAAGTTGATTCCCCCCACTACACTACCAAGAAAGCATAAAAAGATAAGTAAACTAAAAATACTCAGCACCAATGCCCAGTTAAAATGAGCCATTAGCCATGCTCCAAGAAAACGTCCGCCGGCACGCAAGATAAAAAAGATAGAGAGAGCATAAGTGGCTATAAACACTGCACTTCCCTTATAACCGGCAATGAGGGTTGGCATCCATACATAGATAGAACATTCTACCGCAACATACAGGAAAGCCGCCAAAGAGAATCCCATGGCATAAGGATCTTTTGTCATAGACAAAGTACCTTTCAAATTGATCGGATCTTCGGTAGTTTTTTTCGTTTTTGGGTATTCAACCAGCAGTGCTATAATTATCAACATAATACATAATGTACCAGCCACAACATATAACCATTTCCAGGCGACCCCGGTTTTAAGTAAATAGGTAACGATAAAAGGACCGATAATGGCTCCAACTCCAAAAAAACCTTCTACCGCATTCATGGTAGATGTATGTTCTGTAGTTGACTTTGAAATATCTCCGATCAGAGCTAATGCGGCAGTCTTAAACACACCGATAGCAACTCCTGATATCACTAAAAGGCTAAGAAAAAATCCAAATTTATTGCCTACAAGAAACAAATATGAATTGGCAGCAAAAAGTGCCAATCCGATAATGATTGTCGGCTTACGACCTATTTTATCAGCCAAAAAACCAAGAGAAATGCCGGCTAGTGCAATAGCTACCATTGGAGCATAGTGCATCAAACCTGCGGCAGTCATACTTAAATGAAACTGCTTCATCACTTCTGGAATAATGACCCCTACTGCATCTGTGGTCATTGCAAACATCATAAACATCATAAATGTCAACCATTTGATAATGGCTAAGTGATGAGAACCCATAAAGTCGGATTGCGTATTCATTTGTATTAGATTATAGGTAGGTTAAGCGTAAAAATCGACTATTTGTCCGGTCTCGTCCAGGTAGTTAATCTGCGTAGAATAAGTATTTAGATTGATATTCAAAACACAACGAGAACGATCCCTCTCCCACGACAATACAATCATATCATTCTGTGTTTCGCAGACCTTGAACATTCCATTAAACGCCGGATAGTGATTGCGGAAGCGGATCAATTTCATTAACCGTTGAACAACCGGTTTATTCATGGCTTGGTCTATTTCGTCTATCGAGAAATTATGTCTGTTAATTTCTCTTCCTTCTCTTGTTTTCAAGACATTTTCCGCATCGTTTTCGCCTGCTAACATCCCAACATAATATACCTGCGGAATACCGGGCGTAAAAAACTGAATGGCACGTGCGGCAATATAAGCATCATCGTTACAGCCAAGCACAGAATAAAAGGAACACCGTATCTGATGGACATCAAATCCATCCTCACTTTTGTGTTTATCGGAAAAGATCAGGCTCAAATTTGATCCTCTCTCCACACAAATGTCAACGACTTTACGGGCATCTGCACTACTAACCAAATCATCCAAATCAGGTTTCACCGGGATGCCATCGTGGCAATCCAGCATAGTAAACTGCTTGTGTGGTCTTACTCGAAGATACTCACACAACCTTTTCCCTGATTTATTGATCAGGGTTTCGAGCACAAAATACGGCAAGATGAAATCGTAAATCCAGTGTCCTTTTTCAGCCAGTTTGTATTGAATGGAATAATGAGAATGAACTTCCGGAAGCAGTTCAATATTAAGCGAATGAGCCAAGTTGGTTATCCACTCCATAAACCGGTGAATCTCAGGCTCAACAAAAAAACAACTGGTTCCTAACTTTTTAATCACGTAACCAACCGCATCAAGCCTCACAATTTTAATATTTTGCTTACTAAAATTAAGCATAAAATCGGTCAGTAATTGCCTGGTCAGCGCCGAGTTGATGTCCAGATCAATTTGTTCTGATGGGACTTGCTTACCAAATGTAGTCCAAACCTGCATTTGCTCTCCCGATGCACCTACCTGAAACGTTGAATAGGGTTCCGTACGGCGTAGAAACATTTTGTCTACATCTTCCTGAACAGGCTTTCCATTGGTCCATATCTTATCTAGTGTAATAAACAGGTCGGCAAATTGAGAATCGCGTCCATTCTTCAAAAAGTCCTGAAAATAAACCGATTCTTTTGAAATATGATTCACCATCAAATCAAGTAAAACATCAAAATGCTCACCAATCGCCCGAATATCGTCCCATGAACCGAATGACGGTTCTATTTCGAGATAGGTTAAGGGCGCAAAACCACGATCGCCCGACGATGGAAATGGGGGAAGGATATGTATGCCTCCTTCAAAAATATCTGCAAAATATTTTTGAAGAACCATGTTTAAAGCTTTCAGATTTCCTCCCAACGAATCAGGATAGGTAATGAGTTGAACTTTATTTTTTACTGCCATACGTTTCTTGTTTTGCCAAATTATTTTACTGAAATAACGTCGTAATCTTTAGTGATAACAAAATCAGCCAGAAACTTATGCCCGGCAATAATTTTATGCTCTGTCTCAAGTATATTTTCCACAAACGGGTCGTTCACTTCATTTCCACGATTTCTTAGTTTTCTGTATTTCAGCGTGTCGTTATAATCGGCATCAATAAATATCCTAGTATCGATATGCTTCAGCAATGAGGTGTATGTACCTTCTACGATCAGCACTTTTATGTCTGCTATACTCACTCTTTCAATTCTCTCAACGTTGGTATCATACTCGATATGAGGAACATTAATAGCATCGGCACCCCTCATTGCCTCCACCAGAGTATCATCCAGAAGTTGCATGTTCACTTCTTTGTGAGGGCCCAACCATTCAGGGTGTTTTTTTCTCTGTGCATCGTTAGCAAGAGGCGCCAGAAAGAAATAGTTATCCTGACCCAGAACCAGAGCTTTTATCCCTTGTTGGTTTAACTCGTTCAATAAAGCTTTACCGGTTTCTGTTTTCCCGCAACCGCTTTCGCCTGCTAATGAGATTGTATATCGTTGTCTTTTTGCTTTTATAGCATCAATAATCTGAGAGATAATTACTGATGCTGCCTGTTCGTGTGGATTCATAAACGTCATTGCTTATTATACTCTTTGCTTAAGAGTAATCATTGAAACTAATTGTTTTGTAAAGTGGTAAGTCAAGCCGAAGAATTGATGTAATATCAAACACTAAAGTTGATAGTGACAACAACAGATATCAT
>JAUZOF010000463.1 GCA_030706585.1 Bacteroidota bacterium | reverse complement strand
GATGAAGTAGGTGTTATCTTTGCTGCCGGTATCGGTGGTATCGGTACATTCGAACAAGAGATCGGTTCATACTACAAAAACGAAGAAAACGGCCCGAAATTCAATCCATTCTTCATTCCGAAGATGATTGCTGATATCGCTGCCGGTCACATCTCTATGATGTACGGTTTCCGCGGTCCGAACTTTGGAACTGTATCAGCATGTGCTTCTTCAACCAACGCATTGATCGACGCATTCAACTATATCAGACTGGGAAAAGCAAATATGATTGTAGCCGGAGGAGCTGAAGCTTCTATTACACCTGGTGGTGTAGGCGGTTTCAACTCTTTGACTGCTTTGTCGACCCGCAACGACGAACCGACAAAAGCTTCCCGTCCGTTTAGCAAAAGCCGAGATGGTTTCGTAATGGGTGAAGGTGCTGCTTGTCTGATTTTGGAAGATCTTGATCACGCCTTAGCACGCGGAGCAAATATTTTGTGTGAGGTAGTTGGTGGCGGTATGTCTGCTGACGCTTATCACCTGACAGCGACTCACCCTGAAGGGTTGGGTGCGAAACTGGTAATGGCTAGAGCATTGAAAGATGCCGGCATGAATCCTGAAGACATTGATTACATCAACGTTCACGGTACTTCGACTCCGGTTGGGGATATCTCTGAATCGAAAGCAATCAAAGATGTATTCGGCGAACATGCTTACAAACTGAACATTAGCTCAACCAAATCGATGACTGGTCACCTTCTTGGTGCTGCCGGAGCTATCGAAGCGATTGCATCTATACTGTCAGTTGTAAATGACATTGTACCTCCAACCATCAACTTTACAGAAGGAGATGAAGATGAAAATATTGACTACAAGCTCAATTATACCTTCAACCAGGCTCAGAAACGCGAAGTAAGAGCTGCTCTTTCTAACACATTTGGTTTCGGTGGACACAACGCAAGTATCATCGTTAAGAAATTTGTTAAGTAATCGTGCTTAAGAATTTATACAGAAAAATACGGCTCTTTTCGAATAAGAAGAAAGAGCCGTATTTACTTTACTCCAAAATCCTCGGATTCTTCCCCAATGACATCGAGGTTTACGAACAGGCCTTTTTACATAAATCCTCCTCTCTAAAAAACGAAAAAGGCAGATGGGTCAATAATGAACGCCTTGAATTCCTGGGTGATGCCATTCTTGATGCTATTGTTGCAGATATTGTTTACCACAAATTTGAAGGAAAAAAAGAGGGCTTCCTCACCAACACACGTTCCAAAATCGTTCAGCGCGAATCGCTAAACCGGATCGCCCTTGAGCTTGGATTGGATAAATTCATTGTTATCTCATCCCGCACCAAATCACACAATAGCTGTATTTACGGTAATGCATTGGAAGCACTTATCGGCGCCATCTACGTTGACCAGGGTTATGAAAAATGCCGCCAGTTCGTAGAAAAGAAAATGCTGGAGCCATATATCGATTTGACACACATTGCCCGCAAAGAGGTCAACTTCAAATCGAAGCTAATTGAATGGAGCCAGAAATACAAAATTCCGATCGAGTTCAGCCTCATTGAATCGTTTACCGATAACGACAATAATCCCGTATTCCAGACTCAAACTCTTATCTCCGGAATCTCCGCCGGCGTAGGAATCGGCTATTCGAAAAAAGAATCGCAACAGAATGCCGCCAAAATGGCAATGAAAAAGATCCAGACCGACAAGGAGTTTAGCGAGTTGATTTTCAAAGGAGTGAATCCGGCTGAAGGTGACGAAGATTTGAATGATCCGGACATTTACAATGATGAGGAAAATCCGGTTCCCCCGGTAATCGTTACAGAAAATCAACCAGAACTGGAAACATCAATACCGGAAGAACCGAAGGAAGAACCTGAAGCTGAATAAGCATCCTTTTTCATATATTCCCCGCTTTGTATTAGTTTTTCGGTTAATTTTGTCCGATATTGTCCACTATGTCGGAAAAGTTAGTCATCACCCTGCTGCATGAACACAAAACCTTGGGAGCACTCGTATATCCGTATGTCGTTCAGGTTCTGAGTCCGATTGCTATGCAGATACTGGAGCCGCTGACTCCGGAATGTGCCAATAACTATCCGGAACTTGTATCGCCGGAAATCAGCAGACTAATCACCTATTCCGATAAATATAGCGAACATGCACTATTCAGGCTGTTCAACAAAGACAAAAAGCGAAAGCTCAAGGAGTATATCGAGCACATTGATGAAGATACTTCTGACAAAACGATCCGTCCATACATCGAAAAATACCAGTCAAAAGTTCTGGCTATAACAAAACAAACAGCCACTCCTCTTTTCATAAAAGACTCTTTTGACCAAACGGTTTCCACAGCTTGTCGCATTTATATATCCGATATGGAGTACACCCCCCATTTTCACTTTATCAGAAATGAAAATGGTTTTCAATATACACTTCAAATCAAGTCCGCAAAGGGGGTATTGGATATCCTCCATTCCAAAGCAACGATTCTTTGTCAGTTTCCCTGTTGGCTCCAGATTAACCGTGAGTTATACCACATCAACGGTATCGAGGCAAGCAAACTCAAACCCTTTTTGAAAAATCCTCATATCTGCATTCCAAAGCATTTAGAGGAAACTTATTTTAAAGGCTATATAGCAGAAACCATCAGACGGTTTGAAACCTCAGCTGAAGGCTTCACCATTGAATGCCAACAACCCGAGCCTCATCCCTTACTGGTATTAACCCGCACCCTCGACTTCAGGCTAGCATTTGAATTACAATTCAGCTATAATGGTTTGTTAGTCAAATTAACAGATGACCAGTCCGTATTTGTTAAAACGGAAACTCTAAACAATGAATTTAAAGCCTTCAAAATCATCCGCAATAACGATGTAGAATCCCAATGGAAGGCCAGATTGGAATCGGATGAATTCATTCAACTTAAAAACGGATTGTTCTCTCTGGAGCTAGAAAATGTAGACGCATTGAAAGAAACCTACCACACCATCAACTGGTTGAATTTCAACAAAGAACATATTCACACAATCGGGTTTAACCTTGACGAACAGATTCTGAAGGATGAGTATTTCACCAATGACATTGATTTAATCATCGAAACCGGAGAAAAGACGGATTGGTTTGACGTAAATATCAAAGTCAGATTTGGCGAGTTTTTAATTTCCTTTTCCAAACTCAGGAATAATCTCAAAGAGGGAAACCGGGAATACATACTTCCGGACAAACGCATAGCAATAATACCGGAAGAGTGGTTTGCCCGATTCCGCGATCTGGTGGAACTGGGAAAAGTAAATCAGGAGGGAAACTTCGAACTACCCAAATTTCATTTCAATCTGATAGAACAAATCAGCGGCGTTAAGCAATACGATTCATCCCTTCTGTTTACAGAAAATAAGCTAGTATCACTCCCGTTAGGATTAAAAGCCCAATTGCGCCCTTATCAGGAAACAGGACTCCAATGGATGTACCAACTTCAGCAAAACGGGTTCGGTGGCATTCTCGCGGATGACATGGGACTGGGGAAAACGCTCCAGACCATTACTCTTATTGCAAAACTACGGGAAGAAAAATATCCGGCATCCAGCATCCAACAGGATTCCCAATTGGATATATTTGCTCCACCTCCCGTTATTGTGAAACCCATTCTGATAGTAATGCCACTCTCCCTCCTCTTTAACTGGGTAAGGGAAATCAGAAAATTTGCACCAACACTTCAAGTAAGAAACCTGACCAACCAAACAGCATGGCGAAATCACGGAGTACCACTTTTTACTGATATCGCTAGTCTTTCCAACGCAACAATCCGCAATTATGAAGATAAATTAGCCAAAAAGGAATTTCG
>JAUZOF010000462.1 GCA_030706585.1 Bacteroidota bacterium | reverse complement strand
CGAACAAACGTTTGACTCTCCTGCCAATGAAGCAATATTTGGTTTGGGGCAGTTTCAGGACGGGCATTACAACCTGCGCGGCGTTGCCCGTCGTTTGACTCAGGTCAATACCCAGATTTCGATCCCGTTTATCTATTCCAGCCGGGGCTACGGTTTATTGTGGCATCAGTACGGCCTAACCGATTTCAATCCTGCCGACAACGCCATTGCTCTGAACAAGCTGGAGCAGACAAATGCAGGCAATCAGGAAGCAGAAGTAACCACTACCGCAGGTACTCAAAAAGTTTCTCAAAATCAATCGCTTTATAATGGAAAGTTCAGTGTCCCTCAGAATGGAGAATATTCGCTTTTCCTTGACCTTGGCGACATGGGGAATCGTCATTTTGTTGCCATTGACGGGAAACCGGTTGTCGATCAGAGTAATATGTGGCTGCCACCTACCGTAGGTGCTTTGGTGCAGCTGACAGCCGGAGAGCATCAGGTGCAGGTGTTGTGCAAATCCGATAACACGCCGCATTTGTCGTGGAAGCCGCAGTCAAATACAACAACTTTTCGTTCACCTGTTGCCAAATCGTTGGATTACGTGGTTTTTGCCGGATCGGCTGACGATGTCATAGCTGCTTATCGCAAGCTTTCGGGCAATGCTCCTTTGTTCCCAAAATGGGCTTATGGCTTCTGGCAATGCCGCGAACGTTACTCTTCGGGCAAGCAATTGGTAGAGACCGTGGAAGAGTTCAGAAAGCGGAATTTGCCGGTCGATGTGATTGTGCAGGACTGGCAGTATTGGGGTAATAATGGTTGGGGTGTGCCAAAATTCGATGAGAAGAATTACCCGAATCCAAAAGAATTTATTGGAAAACTGCATGATTTGAATGCTCACTTCAATATCTCAATCTGGTCGAATCCCGATAAAAATTCGGATATAGGCAAAGAGTTTGTTGCTAAAAAACGCTTTATCCCGAATACCAAATGGCTTGACTATTTCAATCCCGAAACCCGGAAAGATTATTGGAATATTTTGAAAACAAATATGTTCGATAATGGCGTGGATTCGTGGTGGATGGATGCTGTAGAACCTGAAAACGATGCCTTGAAAGGCGAAAAAACAACGTTTGGTTCTGGTGACTTCTACCGCCTCACTTATCCTTATTTTGTCAGTAAATCGGTATATGAAGGCCAGCGTGCAACTTCCGATCAAAAGCGGGTGTGTATCCTGACCCGTTCTGCTTATTTGGGGCAACAACGCTATGGTATTATCAACTGGTCGGGCGATATTGGCGGAACCTGGGATACGTACAGACGTCAGATTGTGGCAGGGTTGAATTATTCCGTCACCGGATTTCCTTACTGGACAACCGATATCGGAGGCTTTTTCCGCCCGGGGCAGTCGCAATATACCGACCCCAAATACCACGAACTGTTGACCCGTTGGTTTCAATGGGGCGTATTCAATCCTATTTTCCGCATACACGGTTACATGACCGAGACTGAACCGTGGAAATACGGGCAAGCGGTAGAGGACAACATGCGTAAAATGTTGAATCTACGTTATCAGCTGCTACCGTATATTTACTCTGAAGCGTCGAACGTTACCCGAAAAGGATCCACTCTCATGCGTCCGTTAGTAATGGATTTTAAAGAGGATAAGAAGGCACTAAATCAGCCCTTTGAATACATGTTTGGTAAGTCTGTTCTGGTGGCTCCTGTTACTGACCCCGGAATTATAGAAACGAGCGTTTATTTGCCTGAATCGGCTTCCTGGTTTGATTTCTGGACAGGAAAACGCTTCGTCGGAGGACAAACAGTGGTTGCATCAGCTCCGCTTGACAGAATACCTCTGTTTATCAAAGCGGGCTCCATTATTCCAATGGGTAAAGTTGTTCAGTATTCAGCCCAGCAATCTTCGGAGGCGCTTGAGATCAGAGTGTATAAAGGTGCAGATGGCAAGTATGAATTGTATGAAGATGAAGGCGATAGCTACAATTATGAGAAAGGGAAGTATTCAATAATTCCTTTTAATTGGAGTGAACGTACTCACACTTTGGTAATTGGAGATCGTCAGGGTGCTTACCCAGGTTGTTTGGCAAAACGTAAATTTAATATCGTAGTTGTCGATGAATCGGCGGGTAAAGGAGCTGGATTGAGCCAAATGAAAAAGGTAGTTTATTATACAGGAAAAAGTATCAGAGTTCAACTGAAATGAGATAAATAGAAATACTGAAAAAATGAAAAGATTAGTATTGTTTCTTCTGACAAGTCTTACAGTTGGTTTTAGTACTGTGAAAAGTCAGAATTTTGAAAAAGCGCCTGAAGGATTTGACGTTTCGCGAAATGGCATTCCGCATGGCAAAATTGATACGTTTGGGTATGCCTCTGCAACTGTAGGTGCAAATCGAAAAGCGCTGGTTTACACACCTCCGGGCTATTCTCCTAAAAAGAAATACCCGGTTCTCTATCTTTTGCACGGCATTGGCGGTGACGAGAAAGAGTGGTTTAATCAGGGAAACCCGCAGGCAATTCTCGATAATCTTTATGCAGATAAAAAAGTAGCGCCGATGATCGTGGTTTTACCGAATGGACGCGCGATCAAAGATGACCGTGCGGTTGGGAATATCATGACACCCGATAAAGTGCAGGGTTTTGCAATCTTTGAAAAAGACCTGCTTAACGATCTGATTCCATCCATTGAGAAAAAATATCCTGCCATCAAAGATCGTGCGTATCGCGCCATTGCAGGTTTGTCAATGGGAGGAGGTCAATCGTTGAATTTTGGTCTTGGCAATCTGGATAAATTTGCATGGGTAGGAGGGTTCTCTTCAGCCCCGAATACGAAGACTCCTCAGGAGTTGGCGCCAAATCCTGCCGAAACTAAAAAACAGCTCAAGCTGCTCTGGATTTCGTGTGGTGATAAGGATGGTCTGATTACCTTTAGTAAGCGGACTCATGAATATCTGGCTGCTAATCAAGTGCCTCACATTTATCAGGTAATTCCCGGTGGATACCATGATTTCAAAGTATGGAAACAGAACCTTTATATGTTTTCACAACTATTGTTCAAACCGGTTACTGCTGCTTTGATTAATCAGTATAGCAATATTCCGACAGGGAATAGTGTTGTATCAGCTGTTCCGGCCTCTACAAATATTCCGGGTGCGCAATATCCGCAGGTACTATCTGATAATAGGGTGTTGTTCCGCATAAAGGCACCAGAGGCGCACAAAGTTCAGGTTGATTTGGGCAAAAAATACGATATGGTGAAAGAGGAGGAAGGCTCCTGGGCAATCACCACTGATCCTATTGTGGAAGGGTTCCACTATTATTCGATTTTGATTGATGGCGTGGCAGTTTGTGATCCCGGTAGTCAGACTTTTTACGGAATGAGTCGCATGGCCAGTGGTATTGAAATACCGGAAAAAGGCGTGGATTTTTTTGCTGCTAAAGATGTTCCTCATGGTCAGGTTAGACAGATCCCTTATTACTCAAAAGTTACCCAAACGTGGCGCAGAGCATTTGTCTATACTCCTGCCGGATATGATGCGAATGTCTCTGAAAAATACCCGGTTCTCTATCTGCAACACGGAAGTGGCGAAGATGAAACCGGATGGACCAATCAGGGAAAAGCAAACCTGATTCTTGATAATCTGATAGCAGCCAAGAAAGCTGTTCCTATGATTGTGGTCATGGATAACGGCTACGCCAGCAAGCCTGCCGGTGGCTCTTCTGATAAGCAAACACCAATGTTCTCTCCCTTTGAAAGTGTGCTGACCACGGAGGTAATTCCTATGATTGATGCTTCATTTCGCACGATTGCCGATCGCGAACACCGTGCTCTTGCCGGTTT
>JAUZOF010000461.1 GCA_030706585.1 Bacteroidota bacterium | reverse complement strand
TTCTCATTGGATAATTAAAATCTAAAGAGAAGCATGATCCTAGGAAGTTATTCCAAATTAGTGTTTATAGTTGTTTTATTTATTAATTAAATTAATTTCATGAAAAACAAACAGCGTCTTTTCAGGGTAACATTTCTCATGTTACCAATGTTATTGTTTTCATTATTCAGTTTTGCACAATCGGTTGTGCACGGAACTGTTTTAGATGAAACCGGAACTCCGGTCATTGGAGCTAATGTAAAAGTACAAGGAGCAAATACAGGTACTATTACGGATGTAAATGGGAAATTCAAGATGGATGTAAAGCCTCAGACAACACTTGAGATTTCTTATATCGGGTATAAAACTCAGAATGTTCCAGTAGGTAACCTTAAAGAAATAAAGGTGCAATTGCAACCATCAGCTACTCAAATGGATGAAGTTGTTGTGATTGGTTATGGTACGGCTAAAAAAAGCGACCTTACCGGGGCTATAGCAAGTGCTAATATTAAAGATTTTGAAAAATCACCAAATACGAACATTGTTCAATCTTTACAGGGCTCGGTTCCGGGTTTGAATATCGGACAGACAACAAGTGCCGGTAGCACTCCTGACATTCAGATCCGCGGTAAGAACACTATTAGTGGGAATACCGGGATTTTGGTAGTAATTGATGGAATTGTTTCGGGGAATCTCTCCTCTATCAATCCCGCTGATATAGAATCTGTCAATATTCTTAAAGATGCCAGTTCGACCGCTGTATATGGAGCTGCGGCAAGTAATGGGGTTATGCTGGTCACAACCAAAAAGGGGAAAGCAGGGAAAACCAGAGTTAGCTTGTCTTCATCCTATACAACTCAAAGTGCAACCCACAATTATTCCCTGATGAACCGCTCACAATATCTTGGTTTCCTCAAAAATTTAATGTGGAATAAGTCTTATACCGAAGCTTCGGGATATACTGCGGATGATCCCAATTTTAAACTTGCGGATCAGTTGCCTGTAACGACAATGAAAAATGCGGATGGAACAATTACTTCTACCGACTTCAACTGGTGGAAAGCAGGGACACAAACGCCTTCAATCTTTGAAAACAAAATCAGCATTTCGGGCGGAACTGATGCCGTGTCTTATTTGATTTCCTATGGGAATACAAATCAAAAGAACTTACTTATCAATGATAATTTCAAACGAAACAATGTACGTGTTAATTTGGATGCAAAGATCAAATCTTGGTGGAAAATGGGTGTACAAACTTCCGGTTCGTTTGTAAATCAGGATGGAGCCGAACCTGTACTCTGGACATTGTACACGATGAACCCTCTGGTGACTCCGTATAATGCGGACGGTTCTTTAGCATCTGCTCCAATGCAGAATGCGAATGGAAACCCACTGATGGGAAATAATATTAGCGACAGGGAACGCCACACCTATTTTGTCGGTAATGTCTATTCTGAATTCCAGTTACCGATTAAAGGCTTGACTTATCGTGTTAATTATGGTAACAACTACACCATTAATTCACATTATCAATCCAATCCTTATGGAAATTCACTATCGGGTGAAGCGTATAAAGATTTCTCGACGATTTACAATTATACGGTAGATAATATTGTAAACTACACAAAAGATTTCGGTCGGCACAATATCGGAGCCACATTGGTATATGGACTCGGAGAAGGCCAATACTCCTATACCAAAGCCGATGCGACTCAGTTCACGAACTTAACTTTAGGATATAACAGTCTGGAATTGGGCACAAACAAATTTGTCTATTCAGATGCAAATAATAGTCATTCTCTGTACCAGGTGGGTCGCGTGAATTACAAGTACAACAACAAATATCTGTTTACTGCAACTGTAAGAAGGGATGGTTCTTCTTCCTTTGCAGCTAACCATAAAACTGCCATATTCCCTTCGGCTGCTTTAGGGTGGATTGCATCTGAAGAGAATTTCTTCAAAAATTTACTGCCGGTTATCAATTATTTGAAAGTACGTGTCGGATACGGTATGACAGGTAACAGCGTTGCCAATTATAGCTCTTTAGCAAAAGTGTCTACCAGTTCAGGCTATATTTTTGGCGACGGCAGTACTGCTGTAATCAGGCAAGAATTAAGTTCGATGGAAAATAAAGATCTGAAATGGGAAAAAACCGGAGGCTTTAATGCCGGTGTGGATTTCCACCTTTTGAATGACAGGATACAAGGAAATGTAGATGTATATAGAACTAAAACAACCGATTTATTATTTGCCGTCTCTATTCCTACTATTACAGGGTTCTCTTCTATTATGTCAAATGTAGGTAGTTTGCAGAATCAGGGTATTGAGGCTTCAGTAACTACCCGCAATATCGTAAAGAAAGATTTTGAATGGAGTACTACCTTCAATATTTCTTCCAATGCTAATAAGATCCTTTCATTGACGGGCAAAGGAGATTTGCTCACAAGTGGTCTCTTTATTGGAAAATCACTTGGTGCCATATATGGGTATAAGGTAGATGGAATCTATCAAGTCAACGATACAAAACCCGCTGGTTATTATACAGGTAACTATAAAATTCATGACACAAATGGAGATGGAAGCATCACAACAGCAGACCGTACGATTCTGGGTAAAACCGATCCCGCTTATCGTTTCAGTATAATGAACAAATTATCATACAAAGATTTTTCATTGTCCTTCTTCATTAATTCTGTTCAAGGGGGTAAAAACGGATATTTAGGTGAGAATACATATACTTTGCTTCAGGACAATACTGCCCGGGGAAATAATCACCTATCTGAATTTGTAAAAAATGTATGGTCGCCCTCTAATCCTACTGGAATCTATTCGTCATCAAACATGGCGGGAGCAATTGTTCCTTACCGATACGAAGATCGTAGTTTTATCCGTCTGCAGGATGTAACGCTGAGCTACAATTTACCAAAGAAAATAATTTCAATTATTGGTCTGGACAACGTCAATCTGTATATCACAGGCAAAAACCTGCTTACCATTACGAAATGGCACGGTTGGGATCCGGAGGCTAATTCAGGAACCATTACCCCCATGTATAATTCAACTGCCTCACAAATAAGCAAATCAGGTGATGACTATGAGGGTCGCCCTGTGATGAAAAGTTTCACATTCGGTATTGATGTTTCATTTTAATTCGATTCTACAATGAAAAAGATATATTTATTTTTGGCTTTAGCAGCCACATTTTTAAGCTCATGTAATGAGAGCACGTTTCTTAAAGAGACGCCCATCGATTTTATGAGTGCATCCAACTCATATATCACAGCTTCTGACTTTAATCAGGCAGCTAACGAACTGTATTATCTTACCCGTTATGAATTCTACGGTAATCAGGAGCGCAGTGCTCAGGATTATTTTATGGGTACAGATTTGCTTGCGAATGCGAGTAGTGGTAGCGCAAATCCCAATTTATCAGCTCTTTTCAATTCACCATCGGCGATTGCTTCGGCTCACTGGGATAAATTATACCTGCTCATCTCTCAGGCAAACATACTTATCAACCGTTTGCCGTCATCATCCGTGTCGTCAGCCGATCAGAATGTGTTTTTGGCCAAAGCCAAGTTTTTCAGAGGTCTTGCCTACCGTACTTTAGCATACTTGTATGGAGATCAAAAACTTAATCTCGGTGTGCCTCTTACATTGGTAGAGGTTGCCAAACCTAAAACAGATTATACAAGAGCCACCTATAAGGAAATAATAGAACAGGCTATTTCGGACGTAGAGTTTGCTGCTGCGAATTTACCGGCAATAACAGCGGTAAAAGATGGAGAAATAAGCTCCTCTGCCGCAAATCATTTGCTATCGGAACTTTATTTGACTCATGGCGACTATCAAAAAGCCGTCGATGCT
>JAUZOF010000460.1 GCA_030706585.1 Bacteroidota bacterium | reverse complement strand
TGATTACCGTCTCAGGGGTTGGTTACCGGTTCAAAAAGATATAAATCGACCAGTTTTCTCTTCCTTCCTGTTCTAATTCTGGCGTTATAAGCATTTTCTTAGCTTTATAACATAACGGCTTCGATCCTGGATTTGATCGAAGCCGTTTTGTTATTAATTACTTTTGGGATAAACAATAAAATCACGATTGTTACAAGCAATTCAAAAGAGCAGCGATCGTTATTAACGCGTTCGAGTTTCTGAAAATCAAACACTAAGCTTTATTTTCTGGCATAAAAACAGGACAAATGTCTTTCTATTCTGTTATAATAAGACACCCATTCAAATACAAAGCTTTCACTAAGACCTATTGAAAAAAGATATAATCCTCACATAAAATCATAGAAGCCCCGTATAAAGATTTTATCAAGACACATGAGAATACGATATCAAAAAGCTATATTTGTGCCCGCTTTTTGAGCAAAAGATAAAAAATCATTCAATAAACGGTTTTATGAGCAAGACGAAACACGATTCGGCCATTCAAAAAATCACATTAGCCGGCCTAATTGTAACCTTAGGTATTGTTTACGGGGACATCGGTACCAGTCCTTTGTATACCATGAGCGCTATCCTGGGGGGAGCAAAACAGATCAACGAACTCCTTGTGTTGGGAGGCATTTCCTGTATCTTCTGGACACTGACACTTCAGACCACCATCAAATATGTCATTATCACCCTTAGGGCTGACAACCACGGTGAAGGAGGTATTTTTGCCCTGTTTGCCTTATTGAAAAAGAAAACGAGCACAGTCGCCATCCTGACAATGATTGGTGGTAGTACCTTGCTGGCCGATGGGGTTATCACTCCGGCCATCACCGTAACCACCGCTGTGGAAGGATTAAGGTTAATCACTCCGAATGTGCCTGTTGTTCCGGTAGTACTGCTTATTCTGGCAGTATTATTCTTTGTGCAGCAGTTCGGTAGTAACTTTGTCGGAACCTCATTCGGCCCGGTTATGTTTATCTGGTTCCTGACTTTGGGCATTTTAGGTGTAAGTCAGATCGTAACCATGCCACACGTTTTACTGGCGCTAAACCCTGCTTATGCCATCGAATTATTAACCGAATATCCAAGCGGTATCCTATTGCTGGGGGCAGTCTTCCTGTGTACGACGGGAGCTGAGGCACTTTATTCCGACCTTGGGCACTGCGGAATCAAGAACATCCAGATCTCATGGATTTTTGTAAAAGTAATGTTGATTCTCAACTATTTCGGTCAGGGCGCATGGATTCTTAGCCATGTGGATATTGCAAAAAGCGTCAACCCCTTCTACGCTGTAATGCCGTCCTGGTTCCTGATCCCGGGTATCATCCTTGCTACTGCAGCTGCAGTTATTGCCAGTCAGGCATTAATTAGTGGATCTTATACACTTGTGAGCGAATCCATCTCACTGAGTTTCTGGCCCAAATTTAAAATCGCCTATCCTACAAACGTAAAAGGTCAGGTTTACATTCCGTTGGTGAACTGGTTCTTGTGGCTGGCATGCTCTTTCGTCGTTGTATTCTTTGGTAAATCGCAAAACATGGAAGCGGCTTACGGTCTTTCCATAACTATTACGATGATTATGACCACCATGCTTCTCTCCTCCTATCTGCCCCGTGAAGGATATATGAAGGTATTCCGGTTTGTTCTGATTGCCATGTTTATTACCATTGAGACAGTGTTTTTGATAGCCAATCTGCATAAATTCATGTACGGTGGTTGGTTTACTATACTACTGGCCTTAGTGTTTTTTACCATCATGTACGGATGGTATTATGGCCGTAAGATCAAGAACCGCTATATCACCTTCACCAGCCTCCGCAAGCACCTGGATATGTTTACCGACCTGAAAAATGACGATTCAGTACCTTTGCTCAGCGGTAACCTTGTCTATATTACAAAGGCTGATCACCTGATGCAGATTGAATCAAAAATCATCTATTCCATTTTCAGGAAAAACCCCAAACGGGCTAACACCTACTTCCTGCTTCACATCGACAATGACGATGCTCCGGAAACATTTGAATATCATGTAAATCAGATTATCCCCGGCACATTGATTAAAATCGACTTCCGACTCGGATTTAAGATTGAACGAAGAATCAATCTCTACTTCCGCCAGGTGATTGAGGATATGGTTTCCAAAGGGGAATTTTCGCTGGAAAGCCCTTACGAATCCCTGCGCAAATATAACATCACATCCAACTTCCTCTTTGTAAACCTCGACCGCATTATGACCGAGGACTACAAACTGCAACCACAGGAAAGCTTCGTAATGAACCTGCACAACATTATTCGCCACATCAGTAACACCGATGTCAAAGCATTGGGTCTGGATACAAGCTCGGTTATCGAAGAAAAAGTACCTATCCTGTTGCAACAGGCGACTCCGTCACGCATCACACGGTCGGACAAACAATTCCTCCATGACAAACAGATTAACGACTAATATTTGACTTAAGGCCTTGTTCTCCGTAGGACAAGGTCTTTTTTTATGGAGTTAGGGGAAAAAACCTATTTTTGCAGCAAATTAGTAGAATATGAAACGAGCAATTGTATTAGGTGCCTCCTCCGGGATTGGACAAGGTGTTGCCAGAGAATTGGTAAAAGAAGGCTATCGGGTTGGAATTACCGGAAGAAGAACCGAACTACTGGAGAAACTTAAAGCAGAAAATCCGGAAAACTATATTTTCCAGACTTTTGACATTACCGATATAACCACGTCTGTCAATCATTTGAAAGAACTAGTCGATAAAATGGGCGGACTGGATTTACTGTTAATCAACTCGGGCACTGGACATCGCAATGAAGCGCTGGATTTTGAAGTGGAGAAACCGGCCATACTGACCAATGTACTGGGATTTACGGCAATCGCTGACTGGGCGTTTAACTATTTCAGAGAGAAAGAGAAAGGACAGATAGCGGTAGTAAGCTCAGTGGCAGGCATTCGCGGAATGCGTTTTGCACCAGCCTACGGCGCCTCTAAAGCTTACCAGATCAACTATATGCAGGCATTGAGGAATAAAGCCCGGAATCTGAATTTACCCATAGTCATTAGCGACATTCGTCCCGGATTTGTAGATACGGCAATGGCTCAGGGTGAAGGTATCTTTTGGGTAGCCTCCGTGGAAAAAGCAGCCCGGCAAATCGTATCCTCGCTGCTCCGGGAAGACGAAATTATCTACGTATCCCGTCGCTGGAGGGGTATGGCACAATTGATTCGACTGATTCCCCGCTTTCTTTACGAGAAAATATAAGTGGTAATCGCTAAGATTACCACTCCGAATAAGGATGTTTTATCAAATTGGAATTGAAGTATCGTGCATCGTGCGATACTTCAATTCCAATCCAATCCGGCTTGGTGAATGGAGTATCTTCTTCAGGCAATTCAATTTCTGCAACAACAAGGCCGGCATTTGCGCCCAGAAACTCATCGACTTCCCACGTAAAACCCTCGAAGTCTATATGATAGCGGTATTTCTCAATATCGGGTTTCATACATAACCTGTCCAGCATTTCGGCCGCATCCTCCACCGGTATCCCGTATTCGTATTCCAGCCTTGAAATACCACTCTTCTTTCCTTTAATCGTCAGAAAGCCATTGTCTCCGGCAATACGTACCCGGACAACACCTTTATCGGTCCGGCTCATGTATCCCTGACGGTAATGAATGCCTTTGGCCAATTGTTTGAATTCATCGGAATTCACCAGAAACTTGCGTTCAATCTCCTGCCCCATTGTTATTTACATTTAGGATAAAAAATAAGACAATGCCATTTGACTGACATTGCCTTACAAAAGTAGAATATTTCAGAAAAACGTTCCGGCAAAAGC
>JAUZOF010000046.1 GCA_030706585.1 Bacteroidota bacterium | reverse complement strand
GCGTATGCAAATATCATTGGACTGGGGCTATATGAGCTTTATATCAACGCTCAGCGTGTGGGTAAACAGGTATTGGCTCCGGTTCCGACCAACTATTCGGCCGGTGTAAAGTTCAATACCTTCGATGTAACCACGTTGCTTCGCAATGGAAGTAATGCTGTAGGAACTATACTGGGTAATGGTCGCTTTTTCACTATGCGTCAGAACTTCAAACCGTATAAAATCCGCAACTGGGGCATGCCGCGTATGCTTTTCCAACTCGATGTGGAGTACACCGATGGCACCCGCCAGTCAATCGTGAGTGATGACAGCTGGAAAGTTACCTCTGACGGACCTATCCGTACCAATAACGAATACGATGGTGAAGAATACGATGCCAACAAAGAGATGCCGGGCTGGAACAAGACCGGTTTCAATGATAATAAATGGGCTTCGGCTGAGCTGGTAAAGGCTCCGGAAGGAAAAATAGAACCACAGCTTACTCCCAACATGCAGATTATGCAGGTGGTGAAACCTGTCGCTGTGCTGCAAAGTAAATCGGGCAAATACATTCTCGATATGGGACAGAATATGGCCGGCTGGTTGCGCATTTCTGTAAAAGGGAAAAAAGGTGACGAGGTTACTTTGCGTTTTGCCGAGTCGCTTGATGCCAATGGCGATGTTGATGTGGTTAATCTTCGAGATGCTCAATCGACAGATAAATATAAATTGAGCGGTAAAGGTATCGAAGTGTGGCAACCTCACTTTACCTATCACGGATTTCGCTATGTCGAAATCACAGGTTGGCCGGGTATCCCTGTAAAAGAGAATTTCGAGGGTCTGCTTATTTATGATGAAATGGCATCGGCAAGTTCGTTTACTTCAAGTGCCACTACACTTAACCAGATCTACCGAAATGCCTGGTGGGGAATTGCCAGCAATTACAAAGGAATGCCGGTCGATTGCCCGCAGCGCAACGAGCGTCAGCCGTGGCTGGGAGACCGTGGAACCGGATCGTATGGCGAAAGTTTCCTGTTTGATAACTACTCGGTCTACACCAAATGGCTTGATGATATCGAACAATCACAACGTGAGGACGGATCTATTCCCGATGTTTCCCCGGCTTACTGGAATTACTATTCAGACAATGTGACCTGGCCATCTACATTCCAGTTTGTGGCCGATATGATCTATCGCCAGTATGGTGATAAATCTCCGATTGTCGCTCATTATCCATCAATGAAAAAGTGGATGCTGTATATGAGCAACAAGTATATGAAAGATTACATCATGACTAAGGATTCTTATGGAGACTGGTGTATGCCACCAGAGTCTCCGGAATTGATTCATGCCAAAGATTCGACCCGGCTTACAGACGGACAACTGATTGCTTCGGCATACTATTTCTATCTCTGCAATCTGATGGCTAAATTTGCAAGCTTATCGGACAATGACGCCGATATTGCATACTATAATGATTTGGGCGAAAAGATAAAGACAGCTTTCAATGGTAAATTCTATAATCAGGATAAAGGTTATTACGGTAATAATACTGTTTCGGCTAACCTCTTCCCGTTTTACTTCGGCATGGTGCCCGCTGATAACAAAGCCCGTGTGCTCGATAATATGATCAAAAAGATCACTATCGACAATAAAAGCCACATCAGCACCGGACTCGTGGGCGGACAGTGGATCATGCGTGGCCTCACCGAAACAGGCAATGCCAATCTGGCTTACACCATCGCAACGCAGCGTGATTACCCGAGCTGGGGGTACATGATCGAGAAAGGTGCAACCACCATATGGGAATTGTGGAACGGCGATACGGCTAATAAGTGGATGAACTCTCAGAATCACGTCATGCTGTTGGGCGATTTGCTCATTTGGTATTACGAAAATCTGGCAGGGATCAAGGCTGCCGCCCCGGGTTTTGGTTCAATTATTATGAATCCGGCATTCCCGAAAGGGTTAGATTATATTAATGCATCCTATGAGTCAGTGAAAGGAAAGATTGTTAGCGATTGGAAAAAGTCAGCCTCTGCATTTACCTGGAACATAACTATTCCGGCCAATACGAAAGCCGAAGTGTACATTCCCGCAGCTAATGCTGACCGGGTAACGGAAAGTGGTAAACCGGCCAACTCGGTGGAAGGTGTCAAATTTCTCCGAATGGAAAATAACAAAGCGATATTTGAAGTATCTTCCGGAGAATACCATTTTTCTGTAAAATAAAACCTATAGACTTGACAGAACGAAAAACTGAAGGGTGGCTATAACCGAATTATGAAAAGAAAACTATCCATATCATTCCTTTTAATCTTCGCTACGGCAACTCTCTTTGCTCAGGCGCGAATGAAGAAAAACGGCGTTTATGCCAATGAGTTTATTTACGAGCAGGCTCCATTTGTTGAGGCGCATGCTGCTACCATTGCCGAGACTCCAAAAGGCATTGTGACTGCCTGGTTCGGTGGTACCAAAGAGCGCAATCCCGATGTCTGCATCTACGTCTGTCGCCAATTGCGCGACATGTGGGCGACACCGGTGGAAGTAGCTAATGGCATTCAGCCCGATGGTTCGCGCAAGGCGTGCTGGAATCCGGTGTTGTTCCAGATTCCCGGTGGAGACCTTCTCTTATTCTACAAAATAGGTGAAGATGTGGCTGACTGGACGGGGTATGTCATCCGCTCTAAAGACAGCGGTATCACCTGGTCGGCTCCGGAAGCTTTGCCGGAAGGTTTCCTTGGTCCAATCAAAAACAAACCGATAATGCTGAGTAATGGTACTGTAATCTGTCCATCCAGTACAGAAAAGGGCGGCTGGAAAGTGCATTTTGAGATTTCTACCGATTCCTGCAAAACATGGAAGATGGTTAGCCCTATCAATGATGGTAAGGAGATGAAAGCCATTCAGCCCAGTATAGTATTTAATAAAGACGGTCGTTTGCAAGTTCTTTGCCGCAGTCTGAACCGTGCGATTCTCCAGTCTTTTTCTTCAGATAACGGCCTGACCTGGACTCCGATGGAGAAAACCTCTTTGCCCAACAACAACTCCGGCACCGATGCCGTAACGTTGAAAGATGGTCGCACACTGCTGGTGTACAATCACGTGCTGCCTCCGGGTACAGAAACCAAAGGAGAGCGCACTCCGCTTAATGTGGCATTGTCCAAAGATGGCAAGACGTGGTATTCGGCTCTCACGCTTGAAGATGAGCCCGGACAATACTCTTACCCTTCAGTGATCCAGTCCAAAGACGGGATTGTTCATATCGTTTATACATGGAAACGCAAACGAATCAAATACGTTTCGCTCGACCCGTCTCATTTGAAAATGAAAAAGATTAAGGACGGGAAGTGGAGAGAGGTAAAATATTAGTGACCCCTCCCCGTCCCTCCCCCAAGGGGAGGGAGAAAAGAATCCGTGTAAATCGATTCAAATCAGTCTCATCTGTGTGCTAATAATAAATCGTAAAATGAAATTCAAACATATTCTTTCAGTAATTCTTCTGTTTTGTGCAACGGCAGCATTTGCCAACCGCATCAACATCCTTGAGGCCGGTGGTAAAAACGACGGTAAGTTCAAAAACACAGCCGCCATCAAAAAGGCGATCGAAACCCTTTCACGCAAAGGTGGCGGTACGCTCTATTTCCCTGCCGGGACTTATCTCACAGGTCCGATCGTGATGAAAAGCAACATCACCCTTTATGTGGAAGCTGGAGCGACCCTGCTTTTCTCCGATAAATTCGAGGATTATCTTCCTTACGTGGAAATGCGTTACGAAGGAGTGGTGATGAAAAGTTTCTGTCCGCTTATCTATGCCAACGGTCAGGAAAACATCGCCATCATCGGTCGTGGTAAACTCGACGGCCAGGGCAAGAAGTGGTGGTACGAACTCTTCCGCACCGAAGGCGAAGTGGATAAATACGGTGCACTGAAGAATGTGGATAAATTCAACAAGCTTTGGGATAAAGAAAACCCGGGGCTACCGGAACAGATGGCTCCCGACTACAAACGCGTAATCGCACGTCGCTTCTTCCGCCCGCCATTTATCCAGCCTTATAAATGTAAAAACGTATTGATCGAAGGGGTAACTGTAACCAACTCGCCATTCTGGACCATCAATCCTGAGTTTTGTGAGAATGTAACCATCCATGCGGTGAATGTGATCAACAAACCATCTCCCAACACCGACGGTATCAATCCTGAGTCATGCAAGAATGTGCATATCTCCGACTGCCACATCAGTGTAGGTGACGACTGCATCACGCTTAAATCGGGTCGTGACGAACAAGCCCGCAAGATCGGCGTTCCATGCGAAAACATCACCATTACCAACTGCACCATGGAGAATGGCCACGGAGGTGTGGTAATCGGTAGCGAAATGTCGGGCGATGTACGTAAGGTGACAATCTCCAATTGCGTATTTGACGGGACCGACCGTGGTGTGCGTATCAAGTCGATGCGTGGTCGTGGCGGTAAGGTCGAAGATATCCGCATTGACAACATTGTGATGAACAACATCAAGAAAGAGGCAATCACCGTCAATCTGGTGTATGACGATACCAAACCCGAACCGGTTTCGGAGAAAACTCCTATCTTCCGCAACATCCACATCAGCAACCTGACCGGCACTAAGGTTAATATGGCCTGCACCGTGATTGGGCTTGATGAAATGCCGATTAGCAATCTGACTTTTAACAATATCAATATTCAGGGAAAATCCGGTTTTGATATGACGATGGCAAAAGATATTGAACTTAATAATATTAATGTAGGTGTGGAAATGGGTGCTCCGTTTAAACTAAAAAATGTGGAAAACGTGATGCTGACCAATGTCAAAACCTCGACACCTAATGCGACAACACCGGTGATTAAAATCACGGATTCGAAAGATGTGCTGATGCAAAGCTGTTATCCCGCAGGCGGCAGCAAATCATTCCTTCAGGTGGAAGGAGCGAAATCGACCGGAATTATTTTGTCCAATAATTCTCTGGATCGCCTGATGAATAAGGTGGAATACGGAAATGGCGTAAAGGCCACCAACGTTATTGTCCGGTAATACTGCTAAACCTCCAAGGTTTTCAAAACCTTGGAGGTTTGCTCCTCGACATCGCCGATGTCAAACTAAACATCGCCGATGTAAAGCTCTACACCGCCGTCGTCAAGCCCGACACTGCCACTGTAGAGCTCAATATTGCCATTGTTGAGCATCACAACGCCATTGTTGGGCATGACTTTGCCACTTACGGGCATTACATTGCCACCGTTGGGCATAACATTGGCATTGTTGAACTTGACATCGGCATTGTCAGGCATGAAACCATAAAGAACTGATTTATTTTCAAAGAAAACAGCCTCATAGCATTTAAAATGATTATGAAAAAACACATTCTGATATTTGCTCTCCTGCTATTTACCCTGACTACTATCTGGGCGCAGGAGAAAGACCCTTATACGAAGCCCCTCAAAGAGGTGTTGAAAGAGGTGGAAACCCGTTTCAATGTGACTATTAAGTACGATGAAAAGATGGTAGCCGACCGTTGGGTGACCAAAGCTCCGTGGCGTTTCCGCGCATCGGTAGAGAAGACGCTGACCAACATTCTCATGCCGCTGGAGCTTTCGTGGGCAAAGTCGAATGGAAAATATAAGGTAAAAGACTACGAACCTCACCGCTGGACGGTGGAAGATGGCAAGGAGAAACTCGACTCGCTGGCTGCGAAATATCACGATATGGCTTCATGGGAAAAGCGCAAAGCGGAACTCAAGCCCTGCCTGTTTGAAGCGTTGCACCTCTCACCGCTACCTGCCAAACCAAACTCTAAACCGATCCTGACCCCGTTGCGCAAGTTTGACGGATATACGGTTCAGAATATTGGGCTGGAAGTTCTTCCGGGAGTTTATGTGTGTGGTTCCATCTATCGTCCGGCTGTTGTGAAAGGCAAAATCCCCGGCATGCTCTGTCCGAACGGTCACTGGGGTGACGGGCGTTACCGTGCCGACCAGCAGTACCAATGCGCCATGCTAGCCCGCCTCGGTATCGTAGCCATCAGTTACGACCTTTTTGCCTGGGGCGAATCCCTGCTTCAGTTCGATGGCAAAGACCACCGCACCACAGTAGCAATGACTATGCAGACGCTCAACAGCATTCGTCTGCTCGATTATTTGTCTTCATTAAAGGAAATAGATAAAAACCGCGTAGGGGTGACCGGCGGTTCCGGTGGCGGCAGCCTCACCGAATTGATGAATGCACTTGATGACCGTGTGAAACTGAGTGTGCCTGTCGTTTCGCTATCGAGCTACTTCTACGGCGGTTGTCCATGTGAAAGCGGTCTGCCCATTCACTTCTGCGGTGGCGGTACCAACAACGACGAGCTGACTGCCTTTGCGGCACCTAAGCCTCAGTTGGTCATCTCCGACGGTAGCGATTGGTCGTCCGATGTTCCGCAAATTGATTATCCATATCTGAAACGCACTTATGGATTTTATGAAAAAACAGACAATGTCGAAAATGTGCATTTGCCCAAAGATGGTCATGACTACGGCGCTACCAAACGTTTCCCGATGTATGAATTCGTAGCAAAGCATTTTGGCCTTGATATAAATAAGATAAAAGACGCCAATGGTAAAATTGACGAGTCGAAAGTGAAATTGGAGCCTTATCCCGCCCTTTATGTCTTTGGTGAAAAAGGGGAGAGGCTTCCTAAAAATGCCGTTAAGGGAATTGATAATCTGAAGAAATTACTCGGAATGTAAATTACAGTATTTAGACCTGACCGGTTTTGAAAATCGGCCAGGCCTATATAAAGAAACAGATGCTCTATGAAAAAACACATCCTCCTGTTATTGACCCTGACGCTGGCCCTCAGCCTGCAAGCCGCAGACCTGCGCCTGTGGTACAATCGTCCTGCCGAAAACTGGAATGAAGCTTTGCCTCTCGGCAATGGTCGTCTGGCAGCGATGATATACGGAGTTCCGGCTATCGAACACCTCCAGCTCAACGAAGAATCCGTCTGGGCGGGTGGCCCCAACAACAACGCCAATCCCGATGCCCTGAAAGCCATTCCGGAAATCCGCAAACTGATTTTCGAAGGAAAATACAAAGAGGCCGAAGATATGGCGAATGATAAGGTGATGGCGAAAACCAACAGCGGTATGCCCTACCAGTCCGTTGGGGATTTGTATATCAACTTCCCCGGCCATCTAAACTATACCGATTACACCCGCGACCTCGATATCAAAAAAGCCGTTGCTTCCGTCAGCTATATGGTCAACGGTGTCCGTTATCACCGCGAATCCTTTGTGTCTTTTATCGATCAGGTGATGATTGTGCGGTTCACAGCAGACCGTCCGGGTAGCATCAGTTGCAACATCATGCTCGACCCTGCTCAGGAAAAATACGACTGGTCAATGAGTGATAATTCCATCATCATGACCGGCAAGACCGATGCACATGAGAAAAACTCCGGTAAGGTAAAATACCAGACCCGCATCAAGGCGCTCAATGAAGGTGGTTCGCTTTTGGCCAAAAACAACATTATATCGGTGGAAAAGGCCAATACACTGACCCTCTACATCTCCATTGCCACCAATTTCAAAAACTATAAAGAGCTGACCGAAGACGAGCAGGCGAAATGCCTGGCTTATATGAATAAGGCTTTCGGTCGTGATTACGATAAAGCAAAAAGCGAGCACATCGCTTTTTATCAGAAACAATTCAATCGGGTATCCCTGAATCTGGGTGAAACCGATGCTGTAAGTAAACCGATTGACGAACGCATCCGTGATTTTGCCAAAGTGAATGATCCGCAACTGGCTGCACTCTATTTTCAGTTTGGCCGCTATTTGCTCATCAGTTCGTCGCAGCCCGGTTGCCAGCCGGCCAATCTTCAGGGAAAATGGTGTAACCAACTTTTACCTGCATGGGATAGTAAATACACCACCAACATCAATGCCGAAATGAACTACTGGCCGGCTGAGGTCACTAACCTCTCCGAACTTCAGGATCCATTTTTCCAGATGGTGCGAGAGGTTGCCGAAACCGGCAAAGAGACAGCGAAAATCATGTACGGAGCACGCGGTTGGGTGCTTCACCACAATACCGACATCTGGCGCATCACAGGAGCTGTGGACCGCGCCACATCGGGCATGTGGTCAACCGGAGGAGCGTGGATGTCTAATCACCTTTGGGAACGATTCCGTTACACCGGTGACCGAAAGTTCTTGCAGGCAGCTTATCCGATTATGAAGGGTGCAGCGCAATTTTTCCTCGATGTAATGGTCGAAGAACCCAAACACCATTGGTTGGTATTGACTCCGGCTACTTCACCGGAGAATGTTCCGGTAGGTCACAATTCAAATATCACCGCCGGTTGCACGATGGATAATCAACTGATATTTGACCTGTTTACCAATCTGAAAGAAGCGGAAGCTATTCTTAATACAGATAAAGCCTTTGGCGACACACTACAAATCGCATTAAATAAAATGGCTCCGATGCAAATTGGCCGCTTCGGCCAGCTTCAGGAGTGGCTGAATGACTGGGACGATCCGAACGATATTCACCGTCACGTATCTCACTTGTGGGGACTTTTTCCTGGCAATCAGATTTCTCCGTATCGTTCGCCTGAGTTGTTCGATGCAGCCCGCACCTCACTGATTCACCGTGGAGACCCGTCCACCGGTTGGTCTATGGCGTGGAAAATCTGTTACTGGTCGCGCCTGCTCGATGGTGATCATGCCTATAAGCTATTGCAAAACCAGCTTGATCTCGTAACTGCAGAACAAAAAAAAAAAGGCGGGACCTACGCCAATATGTTTGATGCCCATCCACCTTTCCAGATTGATGGAAATTTCGGTTGCACTGCCGGAATCACTGAGATGTTGATGCAAAGCCATGACGGATTTGTCTTTATCCTTCCCGCTTTGCCTTCTGTCTGGAAAAATGGCGAAATCAAAGGAATCATCGCCCGTGGCGGATTCGAGCTTTCCTATTCCTGGGAAAATGGTGCGTTGAAAAAGCTTACAGTACTTTCAAAAGCAGGAGGAAATCTTCGACTGAGAGTGGTTACACCTATTAAAGGTAAAGGGCTAAAAGCGGCTAAAGGTGAAAACCCGAATCCAATCTTTGCGGTACAAACCATCAAAAAGCCATTGATTTCGGAAAAGGCGAAACTCAATCCGGTGAATCTAAAGAAATCATATCTCTATGATGTGGTTACACTTCCGGGACAAACGTTGGTTTTCGAGTCGATTAAATAAGAATTCAATTAAACGAAAGATATTATGAAGAATCTATTCAGCGTAAAAGATAAAGTAGTCCTCATTACCGGTGGCACCGGGGTGTTGGGCTCCTGTATGGTACACCATTTTGCCGAACAAGGCGCAAAAGTGGTTTTCTTTGGCCGTAATCCTGAAGCAGGTCATAAGCTGGAAACTGAAGTAAAAGCAAGTGGCTTTGAATCTCTTTTCCTTCAGGCCGATGTACTTGACAGAACTCGTCTGGAAGAATGTTTCGATGAAATCCTGAATCGTTTTGGACGCATTGATGTACTGATCAATGGAGCCGGTGGCAATATGCCCGGAGCAACGATTCCTCCGGATAAAACCCTCTTCGATCTTGACCTGGGTGCATTTGAAAAAGTGGTAGATCTGAATCTTTACGGCACCATTTTGCCGAGTATGGTCTTTGCATTGGCCATGTCGCAACAGAAAGAGGGGGTAATTATCAACATCGCTTCCGAATCAGCGATCAGACCATTGACCCGAGTTTGTGGCTACGGAACAGCTAAGGCTGCGGTCGTAAACTTTACCCAATATCTGGCAGGCGAACTGGCTACTAAATTCGGTTCTGGATTACGTGTAAATGCAGTGGCTCCGGGATTCTTCCTGACCGAACAAAACCGGACTCTGTTGACCAATCCAGACGGTTCATACACCGAACGCGCCAAAACGATTATTGCGCATACTCCGTTTGGCCGTTTCGGAAAACCGGAAGAGTTGTTGGGAACCATGCAATATCTGGCGAGTGATGCGTCTAAATTCGTAACTGGCACACTGCTCGTTGTGGATGGTGGATTCGATGCTTTCTCGATCTAAATTTATATTTTCGTCAAAATGATTATTTTTGACGGCTCAAATGATTTATAATAAATACAATTCTTAAAATGATACTTTGTAAACAATCATGGCGCTGGTACGGACCCAATGATCCGGTAAGCCTGTGGGATATCCGTCAGGCAGGCGCGACCGATGTAGTAAACGCTTTACACCATATTCCTAACGGTGAAGTATGGACCGTTGAGGAAATTCAGAAACGCAAAGACCTGATTGCAGAAGCTGGTCTTATCTGGTCCGTAGTGGAAAGTGTACCCGTTCACGAACACATCAAAACGCAAACCGGTGATTTCCAGAAATACATCGAAAACTACAAACAAAGTCTGCGCAATCTGGCCCAGTGCGGTATATACGTTGTAACCTATAACTTTATGCCAGTGCTTGACTGGACCCGCACCGACCTGGCTTATACCATGCCGGATGGCTCGAAAGCACTGAGATTTGAACGTGCAGCTTTTGTAGCTTTCGACTTGTTTATCCTGAAACGTCCGGGTGCAGAGAAAGATTACACTGCCGAGGAAATTGAAAAAGCAAAAGCACGTTTTGCTGAAATGACAGATGCTGAGAAAGAGTTGTTGACCCGCAATATGATTGCTGGTCTGCCGGGCTCGGAAGAGAGCTTCACAGTTCAGCAATTCCAGCAGGCGTTGGATCGTTACGATGGAATCGATGCAGCTAAACTGAGAGACAATCTTATTTACTTCCTACGTGAAATCGCTCCGGTGGCTGACGAAGCAGGCGTGAAACTGGTTATTCATCCCGATGATCCTCCTTATACTATCCTCGGATTGCCCCGTATTCTGAGTACAGCTCAGGACGTGCGCGACCTGATTGCAGCGGTTCCTAACGAATCAAACGGTCTTTGTCTTTGTACCGGTTCTTTCGGCGTTCGCAGTGACAATGAATTGGCCAACATGATGACTGAGTTTGGTGACCGTATTAACTTCGTGCACTTCCGAAGTACCAAACGTGACAAGGAAGGAAACTTCTACGAAGACAATCACCTCGAAGGCGACGTGGATATGTTCGGTGTAATGAAAGCTTTCCTTGAGCTGCAACAACGTCGCGGAGTCTCCATTCCGATGCGCCCCGACCACGGTCACCAGATGATTGATGACCTCAAAAAGAAGACCAATCCGGGTTATTCCTGCATCGGACGTCTTCGTGGTCTGGCTGAGCTTCGTGGTCTGGAGATGGGGATTGCAAAATCATTGTTCAGCAATAAATAATTCTATTTTCCGTATTATAGAGGAGAGGTCACAAAGGCTTCTCCTTTTTTAATTTACAGAGACAGGGGTTTAGCTTAAATAACTTGTATTTGTGATTAATTCGGCTTAATTTTGCCCGACTTAAAAAGAGAAATCTTTTTCCCTGAAACATAATAACATTAATCAGTAAATCAATTCGTTTATGGTTATTCTTGCAGATTTAACGGTAACACAACCGGCAGCCGGAGGCATTTCATTATTAGAATTATTAGTGAAAGGCGGGGTGATTATTATCCCAATTATTTTGTTGTCATTTCTCACCATATACATATTCGTTCAAAAGCTTCTTTTCATTTCCAAAAACTCAAAAGTGGAACGTGATTTTACCAACCGAATCCTTCGCGAATTGGAAAAAGGTAAGATAGATGAGGCGTTGCATGTTTGTCGCAACAACAATTCGATGGGTAAAATATTTGAAAGTGGCGTTCAGTTTGTAGGAAAGCCGGTTCGTGAGATTGAAGCTATCATGGAAACCTCAGCTAACGTAGAGATTTCTAAGATGGAAAAACATACTGCATATCTCGGAATCATTGCCGGGGTAGCTCCCATGCTTGGATTTATTGGTACTATTGCCGGGGTAATCACCATTTTCTATAATATCTCGATGAGTGACAATATTAGTATTGGTGTGATTTCTGACGGTTTGTACAAAAAGATGGTATCAAGTGGAACCGGTTTGTTGGTTGGGGTTGTAGCCTATGCCTGCTATCACTACCTGCAAATGCAGATTGACAAATTCATGCACAAACTGCAGGAAGAGGAACTACATTTCATTAAATCCATTCAGCAATGAAACTCAGACGCAATAAACATTTCCAGCCGGAGGTAAGTACATCGTCGCTCAATGACATCATGTTCTTTCTTTTGCTGTTCTTCCTTATTATTTCCACGTTGAGTAATCCAAATGTCATCAAGATATTGCTTCCTAAAGCAAAATCTGCCCAAAAGATGAACAAACAGCAGGTAACACTCACCGTTTCGGAAGAAAAAAAATACTATATCGACCAGAAGGAGGTGCCTTTTGATCAACTGGAGAGTGCTTTACAAACCAAACTCGCAGGCATTGAATCTCCGACCGTTGTGCTTCGCTGTTCACCCAAACTCAATATTCAGGATTTGGTGGACGTGATGCAAATCGGAACCTCACTCAAAGTAAAAATGGTGCTGGCAACGCAAAAGACATAACTGTTACATCAGTATTGTAACCGGGAAATCACGATTGATTTTCCGGTTTTTTTTGCCCTTATCTTGCCATTACACTGAAATGTCATGCAGCATCTTCTTATTAGTTACCGTCTTTTAAACATTGATTACTATTGACCTTATAAAAGAGGAATAAGAAAATGCAACGTTTATACACTATTTTATCTACCTGGATAATTTGCCTATCAGCTTTTACGCAATCGTTTATCAGCACAGAAACTCTTTGTGGTAAGAAATACATTGATGGTTCTTATTTTAGTGCCAGAGAAATTTCATTTGCCCTCAAAATAAAACGGCTGACTGTATTAGCTGATTCCAATTTACTGATTGTAGAAACTACGTCCTCCAATTCATCTATTGCCGGTAACCCTACCGGACAATTGGTTGTATATGATCTTACCCGTAATAATATTCTCTGGAAAAAAAAGACCAATCCAACAGAGGACAGGATATTTACTACCGACAACTCTGTAATCGTATCGTCACCAGGTATTGCTGTAGCCTATAATCTCTTTTCCGGAAATCAAGTATGGAAATCAAACAAGTATATCTACGATGTTTTTCCGGCACAACATATCGCTTTAGCCCGTATCTCTGATAAAATAGGAGCAATTGGTCTGGTTGATGGGAAAAAGAAATGGACTAGAAAAGTATCGGACAGAAATGGCATTAATGACCTGTTTCTTTACAATGACTCGACACTGATGCTGGCTTCGGACGGATTACATTCCATAGATACACGTACTGGAGGAGGATGGGATATAGATATGAAAACCAGTAAAAAAGATTATACTGCGTCAATATTACTCACAACTATCAATGTACTGCTTTCAGCAGCCACGGGAGACGGATATACGGCTGTCCCCCCTACTCAATATACCGATATAGTTTCCAACGTTTGCTATGACAAGAATGTCTTTTATCTGGCCGGTAAAGAGAAATTAGTGGCGGTCGATGAAATGGGTAATAATCTTTGGCAAATGAATCTACCTAAAAGACAGACGACCAAATCAACCCTTTTTGTAAATGACAAGCAGTTATTTCTCCTTAACCGCGGATATGCATTTGAGGAAGGGAATCGAACGGATCTCGGACTGGCATTTTTGGCTGGTTATGACAAAGAGTCGGGGAAACAGGTATATTTTAGCACGATGGAAAAAAGTGAAATGGTTATTGACCATGTTTTTCACAACGATGAGATTACCCTACTGGACTCCCGCAAAATATTTTCCTACGATATGAAATCCGGAAAAAGATTATCCGAACACACATTTTCCTTAAACAAGAATGAAGTTGCATTAAGATTTGTGCCTCCTACATTATGCAAACAACTTGCTGATTCAATATGGAATAACCTTATCGACACTGAAATCTCGCATTATTTCGTAGTCACCAACCAAGGTAGAGTGATTGAACTGGACAGTACTTTTAACATTCTAAATTCATTTCCGGAAACTGAATTCTACACTCAATATTTTGACACTAAAGACTACCGCCTTATCGCACAAAATCGCACTACTTTAGTGATAGATAATAATGGTCGGAGCATTGCAGAGCTCCCGGCTAATAACCAGGCTTTTGTGGTCGGAAATTTCCTATTTACATTTGATGAAAATATAGTCAGGATTATAAATATTGAATCACTCCTCAGAAATCGCTGAGCGTTGATTTCTCATGTAGCTTTTAGTGCATTTCTCTATTCTTATTCATTATTACATCATTGCTCATTCAATAGTCATTAAAGGGAAAAGAAAGGATAAAACCCTGATAACATCCTTATATTTCCCTGAAGAAACCCAGATAAAACCTATCTGTAAGGATGGGTTTTATCTCCGGTTTATTGGGGTTATGCCTGGTATTCTATTGCATGAATAACCTTAATTCCCCATGAATAGCTGCTGAATTCTCCTCGAATTATCACCGAAAAAGGGAAATAATGAGTAATCCTTTAGCTATTTTTCTACCGCCTTTTTAGAGCAAAATAAAGTTACTTTATTTTTCGATTCACCCATTAAACATCTCTCCCTAAAAAAACTGAGATTAGGCATTAAATTATTCTCAAAACAAATACTCCTATTCCTCAGACAGTTAATAAAGATCGCTATCATAATAACTTAAATCTGCAACTATTTTTTCAAATCAGATTTGCATAGTTAAAATATTGGTCCTATCTTTGCAACGCAATTGAGAGAAACAATTGCTCCACGGTGTGGTAGTTCAGCTGGTTAGAATACCTGCCTGTCACGCAGGGGGTCGCGGGTTCGAGTCCCGTCCATACCGCAAAAAGGAAATCGAAAGGCTTCCTTTTTTGTTTTCAATAACTCTTGATTTTGAAGTTTACAATACAATTATATTTCAACTTTGATAGGACATAATTTGCATAGTTAAAATATTGGTTCTATCTTTGCAACGCAATTGAGAATAACAATTGCTCCACGGTGTGGTAGTTCAGCTGGTTAGAATACCTGCCTGTCACGCAGGGGGTCGCGGGTTCGAGTCCCGTCCATACCGC
>JAUZOF010000459.1 GCA_030706585.1 Bacteroidota bacterium | reverse complement strand
TGATAAAACCACGGCTTCGATCTGCCGTAATATGAAGGCTTCGGGCTGTTGTTTTCAGGATCTGATCTTTTGACAAGTATTTCCCAAATTGCCGTTGGATCTTTGCCACGTCTGATTTTGTCTTAACCTCGATCTTAAACATATTGTGTCAAATTGAAATGAATTTCGATATTTACAAAGGGGGGGATACCCACCCCCTTTGTTGATTAATATTCTGACCACTCTCCGGTATCTTCCTGAGCTTGTTCGGTCAATGTGGGCTTAGGTTTTGAAGTTCGGGGAATTCTCTTTGGTTTTGGAATGGTTCCAGTTTTTCTTATTTCCATCGAAGTCGTATAGCCACTCTGATCGATGGTGTGAGTTGAAGTTACCACATGATATTTCCCTGATCCCATCCCAAAGCCGGTTAGATCAAGATTCTGCCCTGCTATAAGTGAAGGTTCGCCGGGGATTGTGATGGTGCCGGATTGTTTGTACTTATTCTTTCCCCAAAGCCCCCCTTTAACTTTAGCCTCAGCTTGATTTGCTGTACTTGCATGGCCTGAAACAATCAATTTCTCTTTTACGGTGGTGCCCCACCCATCGTATGTATTATTCGAAGTGACAAGCTTTCCTTTTTTAGGGTTACGTTGTCGGATTTCTGCGGACGCATAGGTATCATACGTCTTTTCGGTAATCGAATAGTCCTTTAGTTTAGTTTTGTAAACTTCTGCAACAGAATCGGTGTTTTCAAGGTCATAATAGCTGATAAATACCATTTTCTTTCCTTTGATAGAGAATAGAAAGCCATACTCCTTGGCCAGTTCCGAAAGAAAGGCCATATCGGTTTTCATCTCTTGCGTCTTCCGATCGAGCCATATTTGCGAAAGCATGTTGCTGCCATCCACCAAGGTGAACCCATGTTTAACACAGAAATAATTTGCAATCTGTCTTAAGGTCTGTTCTTCAAATGCTTTATTGTTGCGGGTGCGCAATGCGTCAGTGATTCCGGCGGCCAATGCTTTGATTGTGATCTGATCGGGTACTCCCGTCAGAGTTATCTCATCAACTTGATATAAACCGGAATCAATCATTTTGTCAGGGTATCCAAATCTCAATTGCAGAGTATCGCCAGCTGTCGGATACCATTCTTCGAACCAGATACCGGTAGTATTATCAAGCACCAATTCCACCTCATCAGACGCTTCTTCTTCATGGTCCATGTACGTAATTTTGCTTGCGTACTGTTCAATTTTATTTGTTACATTCTTCTTATTCCAAAAAAGTTGTATGCTGGGTTTTCTTGCTATCTCTTCAATCATAAAACATTACTTTTGAGAGGGGGAGTAGACTACTCCCCCTCATATCCTGCTATTACTACACGTTGTATTTGATTTTTGTGGATTTCCAATGCTGCTTGTAAGCATTCATCGAAAAGATCTACCTCCATATCTAAAACTGCGTTTAGTCCCGATCCGGTGATGTGGCTCAAAAAAACCACATTCTCGATCGGGATTAGGCGTTTTTTGGATCGTCCTCGGCAAACAAGCTGGTTATGAGCAGGAAATCGTCTTCAGTCATTTCCATGACATCTTCAAAGACTGCCGGCTTACCATCAATGTCGATTTTCTGACTCATGATTGCATACGGCAATAAGTACTGATCTCCACGGCAAAGTTTACCTGCATTTGCAATGTCCTTCACCTTAACAACTTCTTTTCTCGATACTTTCTGCCCTGTTGATAGGGAAACTTCGTTAACTGGTTCCATAATAAATTTATTTAATTGATTTGTAAATACATAACCGATCTAATGCTTCTGTTAAGCTTTCGGTTAAAAGTTTATTGATAGCTTCTTTGTCAGGTGCTAACAAAACAAGTTTATCTGTTATTTCATCCGGGACTGCAAGGATGGTATCTCTCAGTTCAATTGCAAAACATCTTCGGAGGCCCATCCCTTGATCTTCAAATTCCTTTTTGGCTGTTTCGTAATGCAGCTTTTTACTCTTCCCGATCAATCGACACGATAACCGGCCATTAGTAACCGCTCTTCGTATCAATTTCTCAGATACCCCACATCTACGAGCAAATTCGGACATAGATATAAATTCGGACATAAATTCGGACATAATTCTTCTGGAAAAAATATTTTACTGATTATATTTGTTTGATAAATAATAACATATGCCTATTCTGTATATTTATGCATATTGAAAATTCGGACATAATTTTTTAACTGTGTCTAGGCTTAAATTGGGAGTCTAGGCGCCCCCTAGCAAAGTCTTTTTACAGTACCTTTTGACTCCCTCCGGTCTTTGAATTGCCATCCTCATCGCTTAGAAGGGTTTCTCGTTATGATCAAAGAAGCGTGTAAATTGTTCATTGTACGCAAACTCAATTTCACAAGTCGGCAGATTCCTGCCTTTGGCAATGTCAAGTATCAACAGCCCTTTGGTATCTTTGTCTTCGTATGTTCGTATATTGTAGTATTCCGGCCGGAATAGGAACATAACCATATCCGCATCCTGCTCAATGGCACCGGATTCCCGAAGGTCAGAAAGCAATGGGCGCTTACTTGCCCGTTCTTCACAGTTTCGAGATAATTGCGATAAAACAATCACAGGAATTTCGAGTTCCTTTGCCATTAGTTTGAGTGCGCGACTTGTTTGCGATACTTCTTGTTCGCGATTATATTGCCGGTTTTCATTTCGCATATTAATTAGTTGCAAGTAGTCAATGAATACAACATCGCATTTTCCCTGTTTCTTGAGCAATTTTGCTGTATTTTTGATTTGTCGAACACTTATGTCACTTTTGTCGTTGATGGTGATAGGGAGTTCACAAACCACGCCAGCGCCCCTCTCAAGATCATTTATTTCGGATTGGCTTAAGCCGCCATTCTTAAACCGTGTAGAATCGATATCGCTTTCTGAAAGGAGTAATTTGTTTGATAATTCTGTGCGCGACATCTCAAGGGAGAAAATGACAGGATGAAAACCTTTCTTTGCGGCTGCTTTTGCCATGTGAAGTGCAACGGATGTTTTTCCCATTGCCGGACGTGCCGCGAGAACGATAAAATTTCCTTTTTGCCAGCCTCCTGAAAGTTTGTTTAGCACAGATATTCCGGTTTCTATTCCAATAGTTGCGCCCTGTTTTGTGGCTTTTTCACGTTCAAAATAACCTTGAAAGGCGGCATAAGCAGAATCGCTCAAAGCAATGTTATCATCTTTTCGATATGCCTGTTCGGTTATGTTTTCAATTTCTTTTTGCGCTGTATCAATCACATCAGCAATATCGTTCATAGGGTCACTTGAAAGACTGATAATCTTTTGAGCGGCATTGAATGTCCGGCGCCGGTAATATTCCTGCTGAACTAGTAGGGCATGAGATTCAATATGAGCCGCAGATGTTACTTGAAGCATCAATTCTGTTAACGCAACAACCCCTCCGATAGCTTCTAATTTGCCGCTCTGCCGCAATTGTTCGGTGATTGTGATACAATCTATGCGAGCGCCTTTGTCATACAAAGCCTCAACTGCCTGATAGATCAAAGTAAATTTATCCGTATAGAACATTTCAGGCCGAAGTATCGAATTAACGGATGCAAACGCTGTTGATTCAGCAATAATCGCGCTGATAACGGCTGCTTCTGCCTCTGGGTTATACAAGCTCAACAGCTTTTCTTCTTGTATGTTGGATTGTTTCTTCATTCTTAGTCTCTTTTTCCCAGGTTCTTACTGCGGCAAACCAGTCTTTCATTTTATTCTTGCCAATCATCCAACCTTTAGATGAGTAAAAGTTGAAAAACCTTTCAGCATCTACATTGTTTTTCCTTTCCTTGCAATATGCTTTTACCTCATCAATTGAAGGAGGTGAAAATC
>JAUZOF010000458.1 GCA_030706585.1 Bacteroidota bacterium | reverse complement strand
GGATCCTAACAGACAGGTGTTTGATTATGACTCGCAGGAGTATATCTTAAATCAATCCATCTCGTGGGCAAAACAAGCTGTGACGATCCTGAATCAGGCAGACAATACAGTTTATCCATCTTCTCTGCCGGCAAATGACCTTATGTATAAAGGGAACAGAACACAGTGGTTGTATTTTGCTCATGGTGTGTTGGCAAAAATCTATATGACAATGTCAACCAAAAATGCAGCATATCTTGATTCTGCTATCACAGAAGTCAATGCTTCTATGAAGAGCCCGGCGGATGATGCTACTGTGAGAAATGATGCAACGGGGATCTCTGCCAATTCGAATTTCTTTGGAGTTTTGAGAGCAAATATTTCAAATGTATATAGTCAATCGGATTATATGGTTGACTTAATGACTGGTCGGGAAAAATATTATGATCCGAATACGGGTAACTATGTGGCAGGTACTTACGCAACAAAGCAGTACATAACCGATACGGAAACTGTGGATCCGAGAGCATTTTGTTATTTTGGTGTAGATTTATCTGCAGCAACAGCGATGCCAACTCCGGATAAAACGCTTGCTCAATCAATTGTCGGGACAAATGTTGGAGCCTCCCCGCAAGTTTCTGTTTACGGTTCTACTTATGCTCCTGGTGCGGCAGTACAGGGCAAAGGGAGATGGCTGTTCCGTGACGATGCTCCATATGTTGTGATGACTTACGCTGAATTGCAATTTATTAAAGCAGAAGCCCAATTTAGAAAGAATTTGAAAGCAGAAGCTCTTGCTACTTTCCAGGGAGCTGTTGCCGCAAGTTTGGAAACAACCAAAAGATATATTGTTGCAGGCTCTTTAGTCTCCGGCTCGCTTAGTGGTACAACAAGAAAAGGATATACAGGCGACCTTGTCACTTCAGCTCAGTATGACGCTTTGAAAAATACTTATTTGAGCAGTCAGTATGTGAATGGTTTAACGCTTTCGAACTTTGAACTTTCACATATCATGATGCAGAAATATGTGGCATTATATCCGTGGGGCCTGGATACCTGGAACGATTTACGCCGTTATCATTACGATTTGGTAACACCATCCAACGGTGTTCCTGTATCAGGAACCTCATGGACGGCGACCACAGTCTATCATAAAAGCGATGTGGATCCGGCAAGAGTCTATAAAGGATTTTATCTTTATCCGGCAAACGTAACTAACCGGAAAACCCAATTTGTTACAACTAATTTGGGATCGCCTTCTTATAGACTCCGTCCGAGATATAACTCTGAGTATATGTGGAATAAATCAGCTTTGGATAAACTTACACCTATTTCAGGTTTAGCTTTGAATTATGAAACCTCTATGGTATGGTTTTGTTTACCTAAGCAATAATCAATGATTTAGAATACTTTGATATGAAACAATCATGTTTTCAAGTTCCTTCAGGAAAATTATACTGTTTGTAACATGAAGTTCCATATGTCATTAAACAACAAAATTATTATCATATGAAAAAAATAAGTTTTTTATTAACCCTGTTTGTTGGCTTAGTATTCGTTTCATGCCAAAAGGTAGACGTTACTTTTCCATATGCAGAGATGGATACAAATAATGCAGAGCTCAGAGTGCTGAATGTTATGCCTTATACAGAAAATAGTGACACTTTGTGGCTTTCGGGAGTGCGTTACTCTATGGTTGCTACCAAAGTTGGAGGATATTATCCCAACTCAACTCCGAGGTATTTTTCCATGCCTTTAGGAAATAATAATGTCATGCTAAACTTTCTTCCCAAAATAGATCCTGTAACAAAGGCTGTGATAACTCCGGCATGGGTTTACAAAGGAGTGATTTCTAACTTGCAGAAAGGAAAGTGGTCGGCATATGTTTATGATAAAACGAAAGATCCCATTATGTTACAGGATTCAGATTATCTTCCGAATTTTGATCAATGGAAAGATACCGTTTGTTTTGTACGGTTCTCTAATTTCTTCCTTAAAAAGGACGGCGTTACTCCTTTCGGTAACCTGACTCTTAAAATTAAGAAGAACATTACAGGAGCAGCATGGGAAACTGTGGCAACAAGCGTTCCTTTTGGGACTCAGTCTGCTTATTATAAGTATAAATTGAAAAATACGACAAATACTTATCCTTGGACTGGTTCTGAAGCCAATATTACCATTGCTGTATGGGATGATGGAGGCAATCAGCTTCAACAATTCAATGCAAGCGGTGTTTTATCAGCTTTCTCTGTGCCGAGTTTGACTTTGGGTAAAGGTAGGGCTTACGTATTTTATATGAATGGTAAGCAGGGAACAACCAATAGCTCTGACCAATATATAAGGCTCAGCTCATTCAATGTGAAATAAGTTACATTGTTATAGTAATTCTGAAACTTCTGAAAGTCCGGGGCCAATTTTTAGGTGTAGTAATTGTCTACATTTTGTCTTTGGATTTTCAGAAGTTTTAATTTGTATACTGGATGGTTCTCGGTAGAATGTGAAATAGTTGGACGTATGAAAAAGTGGATCGTTTTCTTTTTTTCTTGTCTCTGCTTATTTTCTCAAGCACAGGAGTGTATAAGATTTAATGGCTTTGTAGCTGAATTCAATGAGCCTGCAAAACTTGATAAACGCCATTCTACCCAAATAATCATCTATGCTCTGCCTAATGGCAATACCATTCCATGGACTCGCGGACGGAAAATGGAGCCGGGAATGGATTGGCACTTTGACATACAGCATATTGATGCACAAACAGAGTTTTTGAGGCAATTGCATACCAACCGGAATATTATTCTTGTGTATGTGATGGCAGATAAAAAGAGTTTTCCGCAATGGGCTAAAGAGACTCCGCAAACTGCTCGGGAAGCCAACAGTTTTATAGCCTATTTGTTGGCTAAATATAACATTTACCATCCTAAAATTACATTAAGCTGCCACAGTGGCGGAGGTCGTTTCGTTTTCGAAGCAATAAACTCTTATCCGATCATTCCCCGTTTCATTGAAAGAATTGCATTTTTGGATGCGGTCTATGCTTATGAAGATTCGCTGCATACAAAAAAACTTGTCACATGGTTGAAAAAGGGAGGTGTTCTTAATGTAACGTCTTATCGGGATGATAAAGTGATTTTTAATGGCAAACCTCTTGTTAGTGCTACCGGAGGTGCCGGCTATCGTTCCGAATTAATGGCCGGAAATCTTAGCAATAGTTTGAAAATGACTCATAAAAGCGATTCTGATTTCGACTATTATTCAACCAACGATAAAAGAGTTCTTATTTACATCAAAAACAATCCTCAAGGCAAAATATATCACACTACCTTAGTGTACCGTAATGGGTTTATCAATGCAATGCTTTCCGGGACGCAGGACTATAACAAGAAATATAGGTTCTGGGATGAGAATATATCATATAAACAATTTATTAAGCCAGCTGCTTCTTTTGCTTCTGATTGTCAGATGACTCTTGCTGAATTTTGTAAGCAGGCCAAGAACCTATTTCGGGATCGATATGATAGCTTGGTATTCAAAATGTTTGAAGCCGGATGCACTCCGCGATTCATGGACGAATGGAAACGGATTGATTGTCAGTTAACAGACAGTCTTGGTAAAATTATTCATGCAAGTTATTACGTAAAGCCAGACTATCTCTGCGTTGGAACAGATACAGATTTCGTGCGTGTGCCGATGCAGCCAAAAACAGCACAGCGCATTGCTAACCGGTTGGGAGCTTTTTTGTCCACGCCTAAAATTTCGGACGATGTATATAAAGCGGCGGATGTAAAGCTGGTTCCTGAACCTTTAACGGAGAAACGGGATTCTATTGCAACCTTCTTTTATCACAACACGTTGATAGAAAAACAACGCGCAGGCCGAACGGGG
>JAUZOF010000457.1 GCA_030706585.1 Bacteroidota bacterium | reverse complement strand
CATCAGGTAACGGCTCTACCTTTTCTGCAATTACCACGGGAGATGTGAAAGCTATCGAAATCCCTCTCCCTCCCCTCGAAACCCAAAAGCGCATTGCCGACATACTCGACAAAGCCGACGCCCTGCGCCAGAAAGACCAGCAGTTGCTCCAAAAATACGACGAGCTGGCACAGGCGATCTTTATGGATATGTTTGGCGATCCGGTTAGAAATGAGAAGGGGTGGGAAGTGAAACCTTTAGGGGATTATATAGTAGATATTGTCGCAGGTAGCTCCTATGGTGGAGAAGAAAAAGTTTTAGAAAGCGATGAACTAGGTGTTCTAAAAATTAGTGCTGTCACTTCCGGCATTTTCAACCCCAATGAGTTTAAAGCCGTAAAGAAAAGTGTAATACAAAAAGAAGTGATCAAAGTCAGAAAAGGAAACCTACTTTTTTCAAGAGCAAACACTCGGGAATTGGTTGGTGCTACCTGTATTGTCGATAAAGACTACGACGATCTCTTTTTACCTGACAAATTATGGCGAATAGATTTAAAAGCAGGTTGCAATACATTCTACTTAAAGTTCCTTTTAAGCCAAAAAAGCGTTAGGTATGAATTAAACAAAACAGCAACTGGCACAAGTGGGTCAATGTTAAATATCTCCATGCCAAAGCTGCGAGATTTAAAGATAATAGTCCCTCCAATCAATAAGCAATTGGATTTTGAGAAAAGAATCATAAAGCTGTGCTCAAATCAATCATTGGTTGGAAAAGAAACTGCAAAATCCGAATCCCTCTTTCAATCCCTCCTCCAACAAGCCTTTAACGGCGAATTGGTGAACGAAAAAGCCGTAACCGAAGTCATATAATATCATAATAACCTGTTTACTATGAGCAACTTCTCCAACGTTCCCGCCGAATGGCAATCCTTGGCACAAACCGCCCTGGAAGCCGAACATGAGGTCAACCGCGCTCCGCTCTACGCAGCCATGCTCTGCCGTAAGAGCCTCGAAGAGTGGGTGCGTTGGATGTATGAGCACGACGAAGACTTGACCCTGCCCTACGATACGTCGCTCAATGCGTTGCTCAACCAACAGAGTTTCAAACAACTGATTGCTCCCTCTTTTTACCCGAGCCTCAATCTGATCCGGCGGTTGGGTAACGATGCGGTGCATACCGATAAAAAGATCGACCGGGTAGCCGTATTACATGCACTGAAACTGTTGCACGGGTTCATCTTCTGGGTCATCAATATTTACAGCGAAGAACGCGTCACCAAGCAGCCTTTCGACGAAACCATTATCCCCAAAGGGGAAAAACTGGACGTAAGTAAGGCCGAACTGCGCAATCTTGAAAGAGCCTATTTAGGGGCTCAGGAAGAGCTTCAAAAAGCGCAAGAGGAACTAGCTTCAATCAAGGCTTTAAAGGCCGTAAAACTCGAACAAACGCCGCCTCCGATTGATCCTGACGAGGCTCTTACCCGCAAACTTTACATCGACTGCTTGTTGCGTGAAGCTGGCTGGAATCCAAACGGTAAAAATGTGCCCGAATACCCCGTTACCGGAATGCCCAAAGGGGATGGTAGCGAAGATGGCAACGGTCGGGTGGATTATGTTCTTTGGGGAAATGACGGCTTACCTCTGGCGGTGGTTGAAGCCAAACGAACGACCCGCGATGCGAAGGTTGGACAACATCAGGCATTTCTATATGCCAATTGCCTGCAAAAGGAGTTTGGCCAACGTCCGGTGATCTTCTACACCAACGGTTTTGAGTCGTGGATATGGGATGATCTGCAATATCCACCCCGTCCTGTTTTTGGGTTCTATACAAAAAGCGAACTGCAAACGCTCATTAATCGCAGAACCTTACGCAAACCGCTGTCACAAATAGTAATTAACAACGACATTACCGACCGACACTACCAGATCGAAGCGATTCGCGCGGTATCGGAGATTCTTACCCAGAACCACCGTGAAGCCCTGTTGGTAATGGCTACCGGAACGGGCAAGACGAGGGTGTCCGCCTCCATCATTGACCTGCTGAGTAAAGCGGGGTGGGTGAAACGGGTGCTCTTTCTGGCCGACCGCAATGCGTTGGTTCATCAGGCTAAAACCAACCTGAACACCTACCTGCCGAATCTGCCTGCCGTGGATTTGACCAAGGAGAAGGAAGACGAAAGCAGCCGGATTGTCTTTTCCACCTACCAGACCATCATTAACATGATCGACGGGGAAGCTGACGGCGACAACCGCTTTTACGGGGTGGGACATTTCGACCTGATTATCTTCGACGAGATTCACCGCAGCGTTTACAACAAGTACAAACATATTTTCAAATACTTCGACGGCTTCCGTATCGGACTGACCGCAACACCCAAAGCGGAAGGAGACCGCGACACGTATGCCCTCTTCGAACTGGAACCGCATAACCCAACCTTTGCCTATGAGCTGAATGAGGCCGTGACAGATAAGTTTCTGGTTCCGCCCAAAGGAATGCCCGCTTCTACCAAATTCCAACGCAAGGGGATCAAATATGCCGACCTGAGCGACGAAGAGAAGCTGAAATACGAGGAACAGTTTGCCGATCCGCTTACCGGTGAGTTCCCCGACGAAATCGAAGCACAGGCATTAAACAACTGGCTTTTCAATACCGACACCGTGGATAAGGTGATCGGTCACTTGATGGAGAATGGGCTGAAAGTGGAAGGTGGGGATAAGTTGGGCAAAACGATCATCTTTGCCCGTTCTCACGATCATGCCGAGTTCATCAAAGAGCGGTTCGATAAACAATACCCACACTATAACGGCCATTTCCTCAGCCTTATTGACTACAAAGAGGAATATAAGTACGACCTGCTGAACAAGTTTAAGGAGAAGGAGAAAATGCCGCAGATTGCCGTCTCTGTGGACATGCTGGATACGGGTATCGACGTGCCTGAGGTGCTGAACCTGGTTTTCTTCAAACCGGTACGAAGCAGCGCAAAATACTGGCAAATGATTGGCCGGGGAACCCGCCTTTGCAAAGACTTGTTCGGGGAAGGAATCGACAAGGAGGAATTTGTCATCTTCGACCTGTGCGAAAACTTTGAGTTCTTCGGGGATAATCCCAAAGGTTACGAAGCCAAAGCAGGCAAATCCATCAGCCAGCGATTGTTTGAAGTGCGTTTGCGCCTTGCTCAACTCCTGATTCAGGATGAAAGCCCGGATCATAAGGAGTATGCCGAAAGCCTGCTGCAATACCTGACCCACCAGACACAAGCCCTGAACGGGGAAAGCTTTATCATCCGTCAGCACTGGCGTTATGTGGAAAAATACCGCGATCCGAACAGTTGGAACGCCCTGAGTGATCTGGACATGAAGGAGCTGTATGACCATATTGCTCCCTTAGTGGTAGAAAACGATCAGGACGAAATGGCAAAACGTTTCGATGCCCTGATGCTGGACATTCAGTTATCCTGCTACATGGAGGATAAACGGCAAATCAACCTGATCCGCAAAGTGGTGGAAACGGCTGAACAGTTGAGTAAAAAGGGCTCTATCCCTTCGGTCGGCTGCAAAATGGAAACCATCAAAAAGATTCAGAAAGAAATATACTGGGAGAATATCACCATCAAAGGGCTGGAACACGTCCGCACGGAGCTTCGTGACCTCCTGAAGTTTCTCGAAAAGGATAAAAAGAAGATCGTCTATACCTCCTATGAAGACGAAATCGGAGATAAATCAGGTGAAGTTACTGTCCTATTCCCAACCGAAGACCTTGCCGTTTACCGGAAAAAGGTAAATCAATACCTGCACGAGCACGAAAACCACCTGACCATTCACAAAATCAAGACCAATATTCCCGTCACCAAAGACGAGCTTAACGAACTTGAACGAATGCTGTTTGAACAGGGGGAATT